>NZ_CP045420.1:0-102500 GCF_009363795.1 Palleronia sp. THAF1
ATGACGAACGATGGCTGGGGGAAGGTCAAGACTGCGCTCAAGAGCAAGGTCGGTGGCAACAATTATTCCATGTGGATCGAGCCTTTGGAATTCCGGGATCTAAGCGGTGGCGTGATGACGTTCGCCGTCCGCTCGCCCTTCGTGGGCACATGGGTGGATCGCTATTTCCGCGATCCGATCCTGCGCGAAGCAGAGGCGGCGGGGTTCGATGTTCATCGGCTGTCTTTTGTGACACAGGATGCCGCCAACACAGGTGCCGCACCGAGCGCGCATACACCGGAAGCACCCGGCGCGCCGGAGGCCCTGCCCGCCGCGCCGACCGCCAACGCCCGCCCCCGATCCGGCGAAGCGCTTCCGTTCGATCAGGAAAAGTCGTTCGACACCTTCGTTGTCGGCAAGCCCAACGAGCTGGCCTACGCCGCCGCGCGCCGGGTCGCCAGCGGTGGCCCCGTCTCGTTCAATCCGCTGTTCCTGTATGGCGGCAGCGGTCTGGGCAAGACGCACCTGATGAACGCCATCGCTTGGGAGCTGCAAGAGCGCGACCCGTCGCTGAAGATCCTGTTCATCTCTGCCGAGATGTTCATGCACCGCTTCGTTCAAGCGCTGCGCGAGAAGGACATGATGGGCTTCAAGGCCCTGTTCCGCGCCGTCGATGTTCTGATGGTCGACGATGTGAAGTTCATCGCGGGCAAGAACAGCACGCAGGAAGAGTTCTTCCACACGTTCAACGCGCTGGTCGGTATGAACAAGCAGATTATCCTGAGTTCGGACACCTCTCCGGGTGAGATCGACGGGCTGGAGAACCGGCTGGTCAGCCGTTTCAACTCGGGCCTTGTGATCGACATTCATCCCACCAGCTACGAGCTGCGTCTGGGCATCCTGCAACGCAAGATGGACATCTACGCCCGCAAGTTCCCCGGTGCCGTCATCGGTGAGGGTGTGATGAAATTCGTCGCCCACCGCGTCACCTCGAACGTGCGCGAGCTTGAGGGTGCGATGACGCGGCTCTTTGCGCATTCCTCGTTCCTGGAGCGGGAAGTCGACACCAACATGGCGCAGGAGTTCCTGCACGATCTGCTGAAGGGAAGCGAGCGCAAGGCGTCCATCGACGCGATCCAGCGCAGCGTGGCCGATCACTATGCCATCCGTCTGGCCGATCTGGTGGGTCCGAAACGCAACCGCGTCTATGCGCGGCCCCGTCAGGTGGCGATGTTCCTGGCCAAGGAGATGACGGATCGCTCGTTGCCTGAAATCGCGCGCAAGTTCGGCAAGCGGGATCATACGACGATCATGTACGGTATCCGCAAGATCGAAGAGCTGATGGTGCAGGATCAGTCCCTGACAGAGGACGTCACCCTGTTGCGCCGGGCACTTTCGGGGCAATAGGCGGCACGGGGGCCACGATTCGCGGAAATCCGCGCGAAAGGCAGTTGCACGGACCGCTCCAGCGGGTAGCGTGGCGATCCGACGACGCCCCACGAGACTGCGCAGGAGATCGAGATGAAATTCAGTATCGAACGCGGTGCCCTTCTGCGCGCCGTGGCACGCGCCCAATCCGTTGTCGAGCGTCGGAATACCATTCCGATCCTGGCGAACGTGCTGATCGAAGCCGAGGGCGACGAGATCCTGTTCCGCGCCACCGACCTTGATATCGAGGTGGTGGACCGCGCACCCGGCAAGGTCGAGCGTGCAGGGGCCACGACGGTCAACGCCGTCACTTTCCACGAGATCGTCCGAAAGCTGCCCGATGGTGCGCTGGTGTCGCTGACTGACGATGGCGCCTCGGGCCGTCTGACGGTGGAGGCTGGGCGATCCAATTTCGCGCTCGCCACGCTGCCCAAGCAGGACTTCCCGGTGATGGCGAGCGCTGAGTACGAGGCCAATTTCGCAGCACCCGCGCCTGTGCTGCGGCGGCTGTTCGACAAGTCGAAATTCGCAATCTCCACCGAAGAGACGCGCTACTATCTGAACGGCGTCTACATGCACGTGGCCGAGGCCGACAGTGGTCGGGTTCTGCGCTGCGTGGCGACCGATGGCCACCGCCTGGCACGGATCGATGCTGGTTTGCCGGAAGGTGCAGAAACGATGCCGGGCGTGATCGTGCCCCGCAAAGCCGTGGGTGAGTTGCGCAAGCTGCTGGAAGACGACGAGACGCAGATCGCGGTGTCCGTCAGCGAAACGAAAATTCGGTTCGCCACGCCGGAGATCACGCTGACGTCCAAGGTGATCGACGGCACGTTCCCAGATTACACGCGCGTCATTCCCCAGAACAACACGCGTCGGCTAGAGGTGGATGCCTCTGACTTTGCCCGCGCTGTCGACCGCGTCGCCACCGTGTCGTCCGAGCGCAGCCGCGCCGTGAAGATGCAGCTGGAGGACGACAAGCTGATCCTGTCGGTCAACGCGCCCGATGCGGGCAACGCCGAGGAAGAGCTTGTCGTCGCCTACCAGGACGAGAAGCTGGAGATTGGCTTCAACGCCAAGTACCTGCTGGAGATCGCCAGCCAGGTGGATCGCGAGAACGCAGTGTTCCTGTTCAATTCTTCCGGCGATCCGACCTTGATGCGCGAAGGTACGGACGAATCGGCGGTCTACGTTGTGATGCCGATGCGTGTGTGATCGGGCGTTGATCGGGGCTCTGCCCCAAACCCCGAGGTATTTTTCGAACAGTGAAGGAGGGCGCGCGGATGTATCTGACGCGCCTTGAGCTATCGCATTTCCGCTCGCACCGCCGATCGGTGTTAGAGGTGGACGCACGTCCCGTGGCGATCCACGGGCCGAATGGGGCGGGCAAGACCAATCTGATAGAGGCGGTGTCTATGCTGTCGCCGGGCCGCGGTCTGCGGCGCGCGGCAGCGGACGATCTGATGCGGCGGCCCCAGCAGGTGGGCTGGCGTGTGGGTGCCGAGGTGGGCGTGCATGAGATCGACACGCGGGCCGAGCCGAACCACGGACGCTCGGTACGGATCGACGGAAAAGCCACGCCGCAATCGGCATTGGCGAGGATCGTTCGGGTGCTCTGGCTGGTGCCGTCCATGGACCGGCTGTGGATCGAAGGCGCGGACGGGCGGCGGCGGTTTCTGGATCGTATGACCATGAGCTTTCTGCCCGCCCACGCCGAAGCCGTCTTGGCCTATGAAAAGGCGATGCGCGAGCGGAACCGACTGTTGAAGGATCAGGTGCGGGATTCGGCTTGGTATCGGGCGCTGGAGGCTCAGATGGCGGATGCGGGCGCCGATATCATCGCTGCACGCACCCATGCCGTGCGTCTGATCGCGGGCGCGCAAGGGGCGGCGCAGACCGCTTTTCCCGTGTCCACTTTGGCCATCGAAGATCCAGAGGGCGCCGCACCATTCAGCCTGGAAGCGTTGGAACAGGGGCGGGGCCGCGACATGGCGGCGGGCCGGACGTTGACCGGACCGCATCGCGCCGATCTATCCGCCGTCTACCGCGAGAAGGGCGTTGCGGCGGCGTTGTGTTCGACCGGCGAGCAGAAAGCGCTTCTGATCTCGCTGATTCTGGCGAACGCGCGCGCGCTGGCGGCGGAGACGGGGGCGCCTCCGATCCTGTTGCTGGACGAGGTGGCGGCGCATCTGGATGCGAACCGCCGCGCCGCGCTGTACGACGAAATCGAGGCACTGGGCGCGCAGGCCTGGATGACGGGAACGGGGCCGGAGTTGTTCGCTGATCTGGGCGATCGCGCCCGCCATCTGGAAGTGACCGAGACAGCGGGCGAAAGCGTCGTTACAGGGTGAATTCACCCTGATCCATGCCGGACCAATACGTCACCCGATCCGCATGCACCTTGATGAGGATCATGCCCGGTGTCTCGATGCCGTCCTTGAACCAATATTCCAGGTCCGGAACCCAGTGTTCCGCGAAGGTGGATTTGTCATCTATAAGTTCCGCCTTGCCCTGAACCGCGACCATGTTGCCCGGCTTGCCGACCAGCCCCATCACACCCCCGGTGCCCTGAAAACTGAGCGAGACGTGGGGATCCGCGCGGATATCGCGTATCTTGCGACTGTTCTCGTAGCTGAAGAAATAGCTGTCACCATCGTAATCCACGTCGCCGTTGCTGGACATCGGACGCGTGGCGATCCGGTCGCCATCGGTTTTCGTTTCCATCATGCAAAAGTCGATGTCGGCCATCATCTCGGCCACATCCTTCATGGTCTTGTCGCTCATCCGGGCTCTCCTGACCGCCGATCCGGTACGGACCTGTGAGCGGACAACACCGGTTGGCCCCGACCGGTTCAGACGGGGTGCTATTTCCTGCGCTGCACAGATGGGGCATTAGGCGGAATGACGCTTTCGGCCCTTGATCTCGCTGTTTACGCCGCAGCCCTTTTCGCGCTGTTCCTGACGCCGGGACCGGTGTGGGTGGCGATGCTGGCGCGCACGTTGTCGGGTGGCTTTCACGCCGCGTGGCCGCTGGCGCTGGGTGTTCTGGTGGGCGATGTCCTCTGGGCGTTGCTGGCGATCCTTGGGGTGGGCTGGCTGGTCTCGGTCTACGGCGGGTTCCTCGACGTCCTGAAGTGGGTCGCTTGCCTTGTGTTTATCGGGATGGGCCTTCTGATCCTGCGCCACCGGGATGCCCAGGTCGGGCGGGACAGCCGCTTGACGCGCCCTGGAATGTGGGCGGGGTTCATTGCCGGTCTGGTTGTCATCATCGGCAATCCGAAGGCGATCCTGTTCTACGCAGGCATGCTGCCGGGCTTCTTCGATCTTGCCGCGCTGACGGTGTGGGATATCGCAGCAATCTGCGGATTGTCCGCCGCCGTGCCCTTGGTCGGCAACCTGATCCTGGCCGGAATGGTGGGGCAGGTGCGCCGTCTTCTGGCCAGTCCGGCGGCGGTACGTCGGACCAATACCATCGCCGGAATTTTGTTGATCGCGGTCGGTCTGGCAATCCCGTTTCTCTGACACCAAATCTGGGGGATTGGCGTGACATTCCCCCCCAGAAGCGGTAAAAATCGCCAACAATAGAAAGTTCAGGCGATCATGGCAGACATCTCGGCGAACGAGCCCGCATATGGCGCGGATTCCATCAAGGTTCTCAAGGGCCTGGAGGCTGTGCGCAAGCGGCCCGGCATGTATATCGGCGACACCGACGACGGGTCCGGCCTGCATCACATGGTCTATGAAGTCGTGGACAACGGCATCGACGAGGCTTTGGCCGGTCATGCTGACCGCGTTGTGGTGACGTTGCACGCCGATGACAGCGTGTCGGTGCGTGACAACGGGCGCGGCATTCCGGTGGATATGCATACGGGCGAAGGCGTGTCGGCGGCGGAAGTCATCATGACCCAGCTGCACGCGGGCGGTAAGTTCGACCAGAACAGCTATAAGGTGTCGGGCGGTCTGCACGGCGTGGGCGTGTCGGTCGTGAACGCGCTGTCCGATTGGCTGGAGCTGCGCATCTGGCGCGATGGCAAGGAGCACACCGCTCGGTTCGAAGGCGGCTTTACCACCCGCTCGCTGGCGGTCGTAGGCGATGCGAACGGCGAGCAGGGGACCGAGGTGCGCTTCATGGCCAGCACCGATACGTTCAGCAATCTGGAATACAGCTTCAAGACGCTGGAGGCGCGTCTGCGCGAGCTAGCGTTCCTGAACTCTGGCGTACGCATCCTGATCCGCGACGAACGCCCCGCCGAACCCATCGAGACGGAGCTTTTCTACGAAGGTGGCGTGAAGGAGTTCGTGAAGTACCTCGATCGTTCGAAGACCGGCCTGATCACCGATCCGATCTTCTTCACTGGAGAGCGGGACGGCATCACCGTCGAAGTCGCGATGTGGTGGAACGACAGCTACAACGAGATGGTGCTGCCCTTCACCAACAACATCCCGCAGCGCGATGGCGGCACGCATTTGGCGGGCTTCCGGGGTGCGCTGACGCGGACACTAAACCTGTACGCGGGCCAATCTGGCATCGCCAAGAAAGAGAAGGTGAACTTCACCGGCGACGACGCACGTGAGGGACTGACAGCGGTTCTGTCCGTGAAGGTGCCCGATCCGAAGTTTTCCAGCCAGACCAAGGACAAGTTGGTCAGCTCTGAGGTGCGCCCTGCTGTCGAAGGCCTGATGAACGAAAAGCTGGCCGAGTGGTTCGAAGAGAACCCGGCCGATGCGCGCACCATCGTCACCAAGATCGTCGAAGCGGCGCTGGCCCGCGAAGCCGCCCGCAAGGCCCGCGAGATGACGCGCAAGAAGTCATCTCTCGATGTGGCGAACCTGCCCGGCAAGCTGGCGGACTGTCAGGTGAAAGACCCCGCCCAGCGCGAAGTTTTCCTGGTCGAGGGCGACTCGGCCGGCGGCTCGGCCAAACAGGGTCGGGCGCGCTTCAATCAGGCTGTGCTGCCGCTGAAGGGTAAGATCCTGAACGTCGAACGCGCACGCTTTGACCGGATGCTGTCCAGCCAAGAGATCGGGACGCTGATCACCGCGCTCGGCACCGGCATCGGGCGGGACGAGTTCGATATCTCGAAGCTGCGTTACCACAAGGTCATCATCATGACCGACGCCGACGTGGACGGCGCGCACATCCGCACGCTGTTGCTGACGCTGTTCTTCCGCCAGATGCCCGAGCTGATCGAGGGCGGGTATCTGTATATCGCGCAACCACCGCTGTACAAAGTCGCGCGGGGCAAGTCCGAGGTTTACCTGAAGGACGAGGCCAGCATGGAAGACTACCTGATTCAACAGGGTGTCGACGGAGCCGTGCTGCGCCTGACCAACGGCGACGAAATCGCAGGCAACGATCTGCTGCGCGTGGTGGAAGAAGCGCGGACCGTGCGCCGGATTCTGAACCAGTTCCCGACCCACTACCAGCACACCATCCTGGAGCAGGCCGCCATCGCCGGAGCCTTCGCGCCGGGCGTGGCCGACAGTGACCTTCAGGGCGCTGCTGACCGCGTCGCCGCCCGGCTCGACCAGATCGCGACAGAATATGAAGTTGGCTGGCAGGGGCGTATCACGCAGGATCACGGTATCCGCCTGTCCCGCGTTCTGCGCGGTGTGGAAGAGTTGCGCACGCTCGATGGTGCGGTCCTGCGCTCGGGCGAAGCGCGGCGGCTTGGCACGGAAACAGAGGCACTGCGCGGGGTCTATACCGATCCTGCGAAGCTGGTGCGCAAGGACCGCGAACAGACGATCCACGGCCCGCTCGACCTGTTGAACGCCATCACCGACGAAGGCCAACGCGGCCTGACGCTTCAGCGCTACAAGGGTCTGGGAGAGATGAACCCCGACCAGTTGTGGGAAACCACGCTGGACCCGGAAGCGCGCACGCTATTGCAGGTAAAAGTGGAAGACGTGGCCGAGGCCGACGACATCTTCACCAAGCTAATGGGCGACGTGGTCGAACCGCGCCGCGACTTCATCCGTGCCAACGCGCTGATGGTCGAGAACCTGGATACCTAAAGATCAGTCGGGCAGAGCGTATGAGTAACAACGCGGATCTGCTGCAGCAGCCTATCGCGCGCCTATCCGAAACCAAACGGCCCCCCGACGCACTGGATCACAAGCGTCCCGCCGGTGTGCCGGTCGGCTACAACGCTTCAAGAATCGCGTCGCCGCCGGACATGTTGCAGGTGCCGGGCTCGTCCTCCTGAACAGTCTCTACCTTGCCGTCCCGGATCACCGCCGCGTAGCGCTTGGATCGATCGAAAAAACCGACGGGAGGCGCGGTGAAGGCCATGTCGGCAGCCTTGGTGAAGTCGGACGCCGGATCGGCCAGCATCGTGATCCCCGCATCATGCGCGCCGGTGCTGTCGCCCCACGCCTGCATGACGAACGGATCGTTGACGGCGACGCAGATCACCTCGTCCACGCCCTTTGCCTTCAGCCCGTCCATCGCGTTGATGAAGGACGGCACATGGGCGGTCGTGCAGGTGCCGGTGAAGGCGCCGGGCAGGCCGAACAGGACGACGGTGCGGCCCTTCAGCCGTTCGGACAGTTTCACCTCTTCGGGGCCGTTTTCGCCCATTCGCAGAAGGGTGGCGTCGGGCATCGTGTCTCCGGGGCGCAGCGGCATGGTGTCGTCCTTTGCATGGGGTCCGAGCCTCGTTATAGCCGCTTCAAGCGGGTTGGACAGGGGGTCGTCATGGCGCATTTCGTGGTCGTCGGAGCAGGGCAAGCCGGGCAAAGCTTGTGCGCCACGCTGCGCGCCGAGGGGTTCGACGGCCTGATCACGCTTGTGGGGGCCGAAGATGTGCCACCCTACCAGCGCCCGCCCTTGAGCAAGGGCTACTTGCTGGGCGAGATGGCGCGAGAACGGCTCTTTCTGCGGCCAGAGGCCTGGTATGCCGACCAGGATATCACCCTGCGGCTTGGGCAGCCCGCGCATGGGATCGACCCGGCAGCCAAGACGGTACGCGTGGGCGATGATGTGCTGCCTTACGATCAACTGGCGATTACCACCGGGTTGGTGGCGCGGCCCCTGCCTGCAGAGGTCGGCGGCGATCTGGACGGCGTCTTCACGATCCGCACTCTGGCCGACATCGACGCGCTGAATGCTCCACTGCGCGCGGCAGGGCGCGTGGTGGTCGTGGGGGGCGGCTACATCGGGTTGGAAGCGGCGGCGGTGGCCCGCAAGTTGGGGGCCGACGTCACGGTCATCGAGGCGGGCGAGCGTATCCTTGGTCGCGTTGCCGCGTCCGAAACAGCGGCCGAGATGCGGGCGATCCACGCAGCACATGGCGTGACGATCCGCGAGAATGAGGCGCTGGAGCGGCTGACCGGAACCGGGTCTGTCGACGGCGCGAAGCTGCAATCGGGCGAGGTTCTGCCCGCCGATCTGGTCATCGTCGGCATCGGAGTCCTGCCGCGTTGCCTGATCGCCGCCGAAGCGGGGCTTGAGGCGGATGGCGGCGTTGTCGTTGACGAACTGGGCCGCACGTCTGACCCCTCGATCTGGGCGGCGGGCGACTGCGCGCTGTTTCCGTTCCGGGGCGCGCATGTGCGCTTGGAGTCTGTGCAGAACGCCATCGACATGGGCGCTGCCGTCGCGCGCAACATGCTGGGAGCGGGCGCGGCCTATGTGCCGGAGCCGTGGTTCTGGTCCGACCAATACGACACGCACCTGCAGATCGCCGGGCTGAACACCGGGTATGACCGTTTGGTCACGCGCGCCGATACGGGCCGCTCGCATTGGTATTTCTGCGGCGAATCCCTGCGCGCGGTGGACGCGATCGACGACGCCCGCGCCTATATGGTCGGCAAGCGGCTGTTGGCAGCGGGCGCGCAGGTCTCTCCCGAAGAGATCGCCGATCCCGACACGGATCTGAAAGCGCTGTTGAAACGATGAGGATCATCGCCGGTCGCCATCGCGGACGGGCCTTGGCCGATGTGGGCAAGGGCGACACCCGCAACCACCTGCGCCCGACCACGGATCGCGTGCGCGAAAGCCTGTTCAACGTGCTGACAGGCGGGCGCTATGGCGATCCCATCACGGATGCGCGCGTGCTCGACCTGTTCGCGGGTACCGGTGCGCTGGGGCTAGAGGCTCTGTCGCGCGGGGCGGATCATGCGACGTTCGTGGATTCGGGGCGGGCGGCGCTGACGTTACTTGGGAAGAATATCGCGCTGTTGGCTGAGGCCGAGCGCTCGCAGGTGTTCAAGACCGACGCGACGCGACTTCCGCCCGCCGCGATGCCTGCGACACTGGTCTTCCTCGATCCGCCCTACGGGCAAGGGTTGGGAGAGCGCGCCATGACATCCGCCTTGGCGCAGGGCTGGATCGCGGAAGATGCGCTGATCGTGTGGGAGGAGTCATCGCAAATCGACGTGCCGCCCACGTTGGAAAAAGTCGACGCGCGCCGCTATGGCGATACGTGGATCACGCTGGCTACTGTCCGCTGATCCGACGCGAGAGCAGGACGTGCGCAAAGGCGAGTGCCGCACCGATGCCCGCGACGGGACCGAGGGCGGTCAGCGACCAGCCTGCCAGCACCAAGCCGCCGATGCCCGATCCAATGGCCGCGCCCACGTAGATCGCCGCGGCGTTCAAGGCCAGCACGACGCCGGGCCGTTCCGGAAGGATCGACAGGATGCGCAGTTGTTGCCCGGCCATGAACGACCAGCCGAAGACGGACCATACGCCCAACAAGCCGAACAGCAGCCAGCCGGGATAGGGCAGGAAGAAGAACAGCGGCATGATCAGAGTTTGTGCGCCCGACAGGATCAGCAGCGTTGTCACCGCGCCCAAGCGGTCCGCCATCCAACCGCCGATGATGTTGCCCGCAACGGCGCCCGCGCCAAAGATCAGAAGTGCGGCTGTGACGCCGTTGCGCCCGTAGCCCATCGTCTCTGACAGCAAGGGCGCGAGGTAGGTGTAGAGAACATAGATCGCGCCAAGGAACGTCGCGGTGAACAGGATCGCCAGCATCGCGGGGCCGTTCGCCAGCGTCTTGCCAAGGTCCGACAGCGATGCGGGCGGAATCTCCAACCCCTTTGGTACGCGAGTCCAGATCAGCCACAGGCAGGGCAGGGCGAGCGCGACCACGATCAGGAAGCCCGCGCGCCATCCGAAGGTGTAGCCGACGAAGCTGCCCATCGGCACACCCGCGACTTGCGCGACGGTCAATCCGATAATCACGGCAGCCAACGCCTTTCCGCGCGTTTCCGGCGGCGACAGGGCGGCGGCGACCGAGGCCGTGACGGGCGTGAACATTCCCGCCCCGGCGGCGGCGATAATGCGGCTGAGGTGAACGATCAGTTCCGATGGCGCGAGGGCGGTGCCAAGGCTGCCCAGCGCGAAGATGCCCATGGCAATGGCCAACAGGCGCCGCCGCCCCAGTGCGCCGGTCAGTGCGACCAGCACGGGGGACATCAGGGCATAAGCGATGGCGTATGTCGTCATCGCTGTGCCGATCGCGGCGGGAGTCGTGCCGAAGTCTTCGGCCATCGGGTTTACAAGGCCGATCAGCACGAACGCCCCCATGCCGATCACGAAATTCGACGCCGAGAGGGACCAGATGACGATGCGTGCGCCGTGTGCGGGGGCGGTGCCGGTGGCCGCCGCGTCAACCATAAGTGGGGTGGAAACGCCCAGCGGGCGACAGCGTGAAGATTTGCACGCCATCTGCCGTGACGCCCACCGAATGCTCGAACTGCGCGGACAGGGACTTGTCGCGCGTCACCGCCGTCCAGTCATCGGCAAGCACCTTTGTCTCTGGACGGCCAAGGTTCACCATCGGCTCGATGGTGAAGAACATACCCTCTTCCAGCACGGGCCCGGTCTTGGGGCGACCGTAGTGCAGCACGTTGGGCGGCGCATGAAAGACGCGGCCCAGACCGTGTCCGCAGAAATCGCGCACGACGGACATGCGTTGCGCCTCGACGTAAGATTGAATCGCGTAGCCGATGTCACCGAAGGTGGCGCCGGGCTTCACGGCCTCGATCCCCTTCATCAGGGCGTCATGCGTGACCTCGATCAGACGTTCGGCTTTGCGGGGCAGTTTTCCGGCGACATACATCCGCGATGTGTCGCCGAACCAGCCATCGACGATGACGGTCACGTCGATGTTCAGGATATCGCCGTCCTTCAGCGTCTTCGGCCCCGGAATGCCGTGGCAGACCACGTGGTTCACGCTGATGCAGGACGCGTGCTGATAGCCGCGATATCCGATGGTGGCGGATGTCGCGCCCGCCTCAGTCACCCAGGTTTCGATCAAGCGATCCAGTTCGGCGGTGGACTGGCCCGGGACCACATGCTCGGCGATACGATCCAGGATCGTCGCGGCGAGTTCGCCAGCAACCATCATGCCGTCGAAATCCGCCGCGTCGTGCAGGCGAATGCCGTCTTTCGTCAGATGTCCGGTCGAGCGGTCCACGGTCTTTCCTTTCGTGGTCTTTCTGCGCCGCAGTATAGCGAGCGCGCTAACAAAAGGCTACTCACCCGCGTGGATCGGCAAGGGGCGGCGCAACGTCACACCGCTTGTGTCGATGGCGGTGTCATAGGCGATAGCCTCGACCCCGGCGGCACGGGCGCGTGCGAAGGCCGTCGCGTAACCGGGATCAAGGTCTTTCGCCAGCCGAAACCGGGCGCAATCGGTGCGTTGGATCAGATACAGCATCACCGCGCGATGGCCTTGGCGCACCATGTCCGACAGTTCGTCCAAGTGACGCGCGCCGCGCAGGGTGACGCAATCTGGAAACTCGGCCCAGTCATCGGTGCGGCGCAGGTGGACGTTCTTCACCTCGACATAGGCATCCCGAAGGCCCGGTTCTGTCAGCAGGAAATCGACGCGGCTTTTCTGGCCATACTTCACTTCTGGCCGCACCGTTCCGTAGTCGGCCAATTCGGGAATGGCCCGCGCCCGCAGTGCTTCGCCCACCACGCGGTTCGGCACGGCGGTGTCGATCCCGGCCCATTCGTCGCCCGGCAGTTCAACCAATCGCCAGCCGTAGCGCAGCTTGCGCTTGGGGTCGTCGTTTGGCTCGACCCAGACCGGCGTGCCAAGCGCATTCAGACCCATCATCGTGCCGGGGTTGGGGCAATGGGCGCGCACGGTCTCTCCGGTGTCGTCCAGCGTGACCTCGGACAGAAAGCGGTTCCAGCGGCGGACAAGGCGGCCACGGATCAGGGGCGATTGAAAGCGCATGGCGTGGGGGTATGTTGCGGGGCAACCGCTTGCAAGGAATGCCGTCATGACCAACCCCACCGCCGCGATGCTGGTCATCGGCGACGAGATCCTGTCGGGCCGCACCCGCGACTCGAACAGTCACCATCTGGCGGGTCGTTTGACCGAGCATGGAATCGACCTTCGGGAAGTCCGTTTCATCGGGGACGACGCGGCCACGATCACGGCAACGACGCGCGAGTTGTCCGCGAAGTATGGCCACGTCTTCACCTCTGGCGGGATCGGTCCGACCCATGACGACATCACGGCCGACTGCATCGCTGCCGCCTTCGACACGCCTATCGACGTACGCGACGACGCCCGCGCGATCCTTGCCGCCCATTACGACGCACGCGGGGTAGAGATGAACGACGCCCGCCTGCGTATGGCCCGCATCCCCGATGGGGCGACGCTGATCGACAATCCGGTCTCTGCCGCGCCGGGCTTTTCCCTGCAGAACGTCCACGTCATGGCGGGTGTGCCGAAGATATTCGAGGCGATGCTGGAAAGCCTGTTGCCCACTCTGACCGGGGGCGCGCGGTTGCAGAGCCGGTCGTTGATGGTGGACCGGGGAGAAGGCGATATCGCCGAAGGGCTATCCCAGGTGGTGGCCGCGCATCCCGGCGTCTCGGTCGGCAGCTATCCGGCCTGGGGCGGTGCGGGCTACAAGGTCAGCATCGTGCTGCGCGCGGCGGATGAAAGCGCGCTGGAGGCCGCGATGGCGCAGTTGCGCGCGCTATTTCCGGAAGGCCGAGAGTGACCGACTACGATCTTCTGCACGCCACCTGGCCTCCGGCGTCCTTGCGATCTCTCGGCCCGTTTACGCTGCGCGACGGCGGGGGTGGCGGCAAACGTGTGAGCGCGGCAAGCGTCGAGGGTACTCCGACTGACCCCGAACTGGATACGGCGGAAAAGCACACAGACCTGTTCGCAGTGCGCCCCGATCAGACGGACTTCGACATGGTGCTGGCCGATCGGGGGTATGAATTGGTTGATCCGACGCTGATCCTGTCCTGCGACGTTGCCGCTCTGACTACGCCAGAGCCCTCACCCGTCAGCGGTTTCACTGTTTGGCCGCCCTTGCAGGTGCAGCGCGACATCTGGGCCGAGGGTGGGATCGGACCCGCTCGTCTCGCCGTCATGGATCGCGTCACCGGCCCCAAGACCAGCATCCTTGGACGTGCGCAGGACAAGCCTGCCGGGGCCGCTTTCGTTGCGATCCACGGCGGCACCGTGATGGTCCATGCGGTCGAGGTGCGCGCGGGACTGCGCCGCTTCGGTCTTGCCACCCATATGATGCGCCACGCCGCGCGCTGGGCGCAGGTCAGGGCCGCGACCCGGATCGCGGTGCTGGTGACGGAAGCCAACACCGCCGCCATCGCGCTTTACCGGGGCTTGGGACTGACCGGTGGCCGGTGCTATCACTATCGTAGCAAACCGAAGGACACCCGCCCATGACCGATGCCCCCACCGCGCTGGACCTGCCGCCGGTCGATCCGTTGCCCGACGCGACACAGAAATACTTCGACGTCTGCCAAGAGAAGCTGGGCATGGTGCCGAACGTGCTGCGCGCCCATGCCTTCGATATCGACAAGCTGAACACCTTCACCGCGCTGTACAATGAGCTGATGCTGGCCGACTCTGGCCTGACCAAGCTGGAGCGTGAGATGATCGCGGTGGTCGTCTCATCCTGCAATCGCTGCTGGTATTGCCTTGTGGCGCACGGTGCCGCCGTGCGGCAGCTCTCAGGCGATCCAATGCTGGGCGAACAGCTGGTGATGAACTGGCGTGTCGCTAACCTAGATGCGCGTCAGCATGCGATGCTGGCCTTCGCTTGGAAGCTGACGGAAGCCGTGTCCGAGGTGGTCGAGGCTGATCGGCAGGCCTTGCGCGATGCGGGCTTCACGGACCGGGACATCTGGGACATCGCCAACGTCGCAGGCTTCTTCAACATGACCAACCGCGTCGCCACCGCGACGGAAATGCAGCCCAACGCCGACTATCACGCGCAGGCGCGGTGATACGCGCGGCGCTGATTTTCGCCGTCTGGGGGGCGAGCGCGCAGGCTTTGACGCTGGAACTGCCCGCGCCCGCTAGAAAGGTCGAGACGGTGTCGCAGTCCGGCTCGGCTTCTTTGCCAACGGGCGCGTGGTCCGGCGGTTCGGTGCCCACGCAGCGGGCCGAGGGACAGGTGACGCGAACGGCGTGGCGTTTGCCGGGACAGACGCGGACCGTGCAGCAGATCCTTGCACCCGCTCGGGATGCGCTGCGCGAGGCGGGATACGAGATCGGGTTCGACTGCGCGGATGCAGAGTGCGGCGGGTTCGATTTTCGCTTCGCGCTCGACCTGCTTCCGCCGCCTTCGATGTATGTCGATCTGGGCAACTACCGATATGTTCTGGCGCGCGGCGTGGATGGGGCCGTCGTCTCGCTGGTAGCCAGCCGTGCCGCTTCGGCCGGATACCTGCATGTGACTGAGGTGCTGCCCGAAGGCACAATGCCATCTCAGGCCGTGACCATAGCCGCCCCGTCCGCTGCAAGCGGCCCGGTCTGGGACAGTCTGCGCAGAAACGGACGCGCGGTTCTGGATGATCTGGTCTTCGCGACCGGATCGTCCGCGTTGGCGGGCGGGCCGTTCGGGTCGCTTGGGGCGTTGGCAGAGGGGTTGCGCAGCGATCCAGGCACAAAGATCACGTTGGTCGGCCACAGCGATACGGAAGGCGGGCTGGAGCCGAATATCGCGATCTCGCGCGCGCGGGCACGCGCGGTGCGCAAGACGTTGATCGGCGAATACGACATCGCCCCTGACCGTATCGCGGCAGAGGGCGTCGCCTACCTAGCGCCCCGCGCCTCTAACCTGACAGCAGAGGGGCGCGAGGCGAACAGGCGGGTCGAAGTCGTTCTGACGCCCGATTGATTACCAGATGTCGGGGCCTTTGTCGGCGTAGGCATGGGCCAGGAAGTCGATGAAGGCGCGCACCTTGGGCTGCGTGAAGCGGCCCGGCGGATAGACGGCGTAGATGCCCTGGGTCTCACCCGGAAGATCGGGGATGGCCTCTTCCACGAGGCCTTGCTTCATCGCGTCCGCGTACAGGAACGACGGCAGGTAGGCAATTCCAAGGCCAGAGATCGCGGCGTTCAGCAGCGACTGCCCGTCATTCACCGACAGCCAGCCAGAGGTACGAACCTGTCGCTTCTCGCCCGACGGCGCGGTCAGCTTCCAGACGGACCCGTTGGCCTGACTGGAGTAGTGCAGCAGCTTGTGTTCGTTCAGGTCATCGATCCGCTGCGGACGGCCGAACTTTTCGAAGTAGCCTGGTGAAGCGACCATTCGCTTCGTCGTGTCGGTCAGCTTGCGGGCGCGCAGCGTGCTGTCTTCAAGCTCGCCGATGCGGATCGCCAGATCGAACCCTTCCGAGATCAGCTCGACGTAGCGGTTGTTCAGGATCATGTTGACCGTGATTTCCGGGTATTCGCCCAGAAACTCGCCCAGGATCGGTGACAGATGATTGACCCCGAAATCGGTCGCGACGCTGATGCGCAGCAAGCCCGACGGCGCGGATTGCATCGAAGTTACAAGACTGTCGGCCTCTCCGGCGTCGTTCAGAACGCGGCGGGCGCGGTCGTAATAGGCCAATCCGATCTCTGTTGGGGACACGCGGCGCGTGGTGCGATTCAGCAGCCGTGCGCCAAGACGCGCTTCCAGCGACGAGACATGCTTCGACACGGCGGACTTCGAGATGCCCATTTTCTTGGCGGCATCGGTGAAGCCGCCCTGATCGACGACCGTCGCGAAGGCCTCCATTTCCGTAAGTCTATCCATTGTCTGCCCTATTCATTCACGACACCCCTCGTTGTTTCCAAGGTATGCCGGTCGATCTGGGCAGGAATGCGGAGCGGGCCGGACAATGTCGCGACGCTTCCGGGATCGTATCGTGAAACGAAACGGGCCGGTTACTCGGCCATCAGGGCGCGCAGGCTGCGTTTGAGCAGGTCAAGCTCGTCCCGCAGCAGCGCGAGCTCGGCGGTCATGTCGGCAGAGACTTGTTTGCCCGACGCGATGTGCAGCGACGCCAGCGTGGTGCCGCTGGCTTTGTCCAGCAGGTGCACGCTTTGCAGCCCATCCGACAGAACGGCGCGCGGCAGCTTCACCGTGATTTGCAGCGCAGAGTCGTCTTCCGCGACCTGCGTGTCCGGGATGGTGCGGTGCAGGTGGCTGGCCTCTAGCTTTGGCGGGTCGCCACTGCCCTCCAGCCGCACGGTCCAGACGCCGTCTTGCAGGTCGCTGCCGATTGCGGTCCAGCCATTTGTGATCCGATCATGTTTCATGGTGCGACCTTACATTTCCGCCCGAAGGTGCCGACTGACGATCAGATCGCGCAGCACCACGCGGTTCATCCGGGGGTTGCCGAAGATGATATCGAGCCACGCGCTTTCGATGCGCGGCTCGGCGATATCGGTGTAGGCCAGATCGAAATCGACTTCCGGTGTGCTGTGGCGCATGTCGAGTTCCCGCACGACCTGTTCGGTGTTCGGGCCGTGCTTGACGTTCAGACGGGCGTACACCTCGATCTCGCTTTCGGCTTCGATCTGAACCAAAGCGTGGACAACGTGGCTAAGCGTCAGGCCTTCCACCGCCTCTTTCGGCAGTTCGACCACGAGGCTTAGGAAAGAGCCCGCGAAGTTCAGCACATCGAAGGCGATGCCATAAGGCGCGGACGCGGAATAGGCGCGCCCGGCGGTCTGGCGCAGGCTGATTTCCGACACGGGGCAGTCGTGGAACATCTTCACGCTGTCGCCCAGCGCAGTGCCAGAGGCGATGCCCGCGTGGCCCGGCGCCGTCATTCGGCTGCTGAACACGTCAGGCCGCCAGACCCAGTCGGAATCACGCGGTGCCTGCGGAGCCGTGTTCGTCACGCTTCCCGCAAGACGGCCGTCCATCTTTGCAATTGCGCGGTCCAGAACGGCGCGATCGTGACTGGCCTGATCGCGCAGGTTGGCCAAAGTGGCGGGGTCCATCGCCTCGGCAGACTCCGTCACACGCGTCCAGCGCCGCAAGGTACGCTGCCGTGCAAGATCGTCGAGGCCGCCAATCATGTTCATCACTCCGTCATGCCACGCTTGGATTACCGCAAAGTGAACGTATCACAGATCCATGTAGATGTGCGTCTCTGCAGCGGCGCCCGGATGGGTGACGGCGCCCTTGTAGGTCGGCCCCACCAGCTGCGAGAACTTCCACAGGGCACCGCTTGCGTAGTTGGTGGGCTTCGCCCCGGTCCAGTCTGCACGGCGTGCATCCAGCGTCGCGTCGTCCAGATCGACGGAAATTTCGCCCTTCACGGCGTCGATGGTGATCATGTCGCCATTCTGCAGAAGCGCGATGGGGCCGCCCTGTGCCGCTTCGGGGCCGACATGGCCCACGCAGAAGCCGCGCGTCGCACCTGAGAATCGGCCATCGGTGATCAGCGCGACCTTCTTGCCCATGCCCTGACCGGACAGGGCGGCAGTGGTCGACAGCATCTCGCGCATGCCCGGCCCACCAGCGGGGCCTTCGTTGCGGATGACGATCACTTCGCCTTCCTTGTAGGTGCGGGCCTTTACGGCTTCGAACGCTTCTTCCTCGGACTCGAACACGCGGGCGGGGCCGGTGAACACCTGTTCCTCGGCGCTCATGCCCGCGACTTTCACGATGGCACCTTCGGGGGCCAGGTTGCCTTTCAGACCAACGACGCCGCCGGTCTTGGTGATGGGCGTATCGATGGAGTAGATCACCTTGCCGTCGGCCTCGCGGTCGATCAGGTCCAACTCCTCGCCGATGGAGCGGCCCGAGGCGGTTACGCAATCCTCGTGGATCAGGCCCGCCTTGCGCAGTTCTTTCATCACGACGGGGATGCCGCCCGCGTCGTACAAGTCCTTTGCGACGTAGGCGCCGCCCGGCTTCAGGTCGACGAAGTAAGGCGTATCGCGGAAGATTTCGCAGACGTCTTCCAGGAAGAAGTCGATCCCGGCCTCATGCGCGATGGCGGGCAGATGGAGGCCTGCGTTGGTCGAGCCACCGGTGCAGGCGACGACGCGCGCGGCGTTTTCCATCGCCTTGCGGGTCACGACATCGCGGGCTCGGATGTTCTGCTCCAGCAGGTTCATCACAGCTTCGCCAGACGCCGACGCGAACTGGTCGCGGCTCTCGTAAGGGGCGGGCGCGCCGGAGGAGTTGAAGAGCGCAAGGCCGATGGCCTCGGACACGCAGGCCATGGTGTTGGCGGTGAACTGGCCGCCGCAGGCCCCGGCGCTGGGGCAGGCGACGCGCTCCAGGATCGCCAACGCCTCGTCAGACAGTTCGCCATTCTGGTGACGGCCGACGGCTTCGAACATGTCCTGCACGGTCAGGTCGCGGCTGGCGAAGTCGGCGGGCACATCGGCACCGGCGGGCACCTTGCCCGGCAGGATCGAGCCGCCGTAGATGAAGACCGACGGCACGTTCAGCCGCACCATCGCCATCATCATGCCCGGCAGCGACTTGTCGCAGCCCGCAAGACCCACCAGCGCGTCGTAGCAGTGGCCGCGCATGGTCAGCTCGACCGTGTCGGCGATGGCCTCGCGCGATGCGAGGGACGATCGCATGCCCTCGTGGCCCATTGCGATGCCGTCGGTCACGGTGATCGTGGTGAACTCACGCGGGGTGCCCGATGCGGCCTTCACGCCCAGCTTGACCGCCTGGGCCTGACGCGACAGGGCGATATTGCAGGGGGCGGCTTCGTTCCAGCAGGTCGCGACGCCGACGAGCGGCTGCGCGATCTCGGCTTCGGTCATGCCCATTGCGTAGTAATACGAGCGGTGCGGTGCCCGTGCGGGGCCTTCGGTGACATGCCGGCTTGGCAGTTTCGACTTGTCCGTTTTGCCTTTCAACATGGCACTTTCCCCCGCTGGTTCGTTTGCGTCGGAATAGGCGAGCAAAGGCGCGGCGACAAGGCCGTTCCCCTTGGGTGCCGTGACCGATAGAGGTGACGCCGACCGTTGCCGGAGTCTATCCAATGTCCCTTTCTGCCGCCTTCGACCGCTTTGTCGATCCCGCCCGCAAACGCCCGGCCCTGTGGCGGGTTCTGCTGGGGCTGGTTGTCGTGGCCGTGGTGATGACGATCTGGTTCGCGGCGATCTTCGGCGGTGTGTGGTTGGCGGGGGGCTTTCCGCTGATGGATGCGGTGATGCCCGAACTGGTTGAAGCGGACACCTCGCGCGGCACCCTGCTTTTGCTCGGCACCTTCGTTGGCATGATGCTGGGCACGATGCTGGCGGCGCGGTGGCTGCACAAACGCGGCCCCGGAACGCTGTTTGGGCCACGGCACATGGTTCTGCGGGATTTCGCTTGGGGCGCGGGGGCCATCGCTCTGGTGGTCGTGGTGTCCACGCTGCTGCTGGGTTCGATAGGCCCGCAGCCGATGCCGAACCTGTCGTTGGGGCTTTGGCTGCAATTGCTGATCCCGGCGCTGGTGTTGGTGCTGATCCAGACCGGCGCGGAAGAGGTGCTGTTTCGCGGCTACCTGATGCAACAGCTTGCCGCGCGCTTTCCGGTCGCGCCCGTCTATCTGGCCCTGCCCGCCGTCCTGTTCGGCGTGTTGCACTACGATCCCGTCACGGGCGGAGACAACGCGTGGCTGATTGCCGCCTCTGCCACATTGTTCGGTCTGATCGCGGGCGACCTGACGCGCGTGACGGGTAATCTGGGCGCGGCTTGGGGGCTGCACTTCGCGAACAACGTGGCTGCGATCCTGCTGGTCGGGACGACGGGGACAATCACTGGGCTAGCGCTGTATGTCACACCGTTTCCCGCGGATGACATCGCGACACTGCGGCCTCTGATCCTGCTGGACAGCGCGGTTCTGATTGCTGTGTGGGCCGCCCTGCGCTGGCGGCTGAAACGGTGAGCACCTACGCGCCCATGCAGCAGTTCGCTGCGGCCTTCCGAGGGCAATCCGGGGGTGCGATCATGGGTGGTGTGATCTGTGCGATGGCGGCCTTTGCGGTTCTGGGCGTTGTGATCAGCAGTGTTGGGCTCGCGCCCGGCACTGATCCGGTGTCGATCACGCTGATCCTGTGCAGCTATGCGCTTCCCGCAGTGGCGCTTCTATTCTGGGCGGGGCGCAAACAGGGGATCGAGCCGGGCGCTCTGTTCGGCCCGTCGCCGCAGGTCCGGATGGACGCGGCCATCGCGGCGCGACGGGTTCTGGCGAGCCTTGGCGCGATTTTCGCCCTGACGATCCTGGCCATCGGCCTGTCCGGAGCGATCGAGCCACCCGATGCCGCAGAGGCCGGGCGCATGCGCGACGCCGCGCCGTGGCTGGCCGCACTGCCCTTCGCGGCGGTCGCCGTTCTGCTTCAATCTGGTAGCGAAGAGGTGTTGTTCCGCGGCTATCTGATGCCCGCCCTGCGCGCGCGATCCGCCAATCCGTGGGTCTGGTTGGCCGGTCCCGCCATCCTGTTCGGAATGGCCCATGTGCCCTACGCCGAGACGTGGCAGGACGGTGCGTTCCTGTTCATCGTGACGGGCCTGCTGGGCCTTGCGCTGGGCGATCTGACGGCGCGCACCGGATCCATCGGCGCGGCGGTCGGCCTGCATTGGGCGTGGAACGTCTGGCAATTCATTCTGTTCGCGGAAGAGGGCAGCCCGATGAGCGGCTACGCCCTTTTCCTGCAACCCACCGCCCCAAGGGCGGACTTTGGCCCGTTGACCCTGCTGGCGGTCGCGCTGACGATCCTGATCCCGTGGCTGGCGATCCGGTTGGGGCTGCGCCGTTGATTGCATTCCGGCGCCGTGCGACCTAACTCCCTGCGTGTACCAAGCGGGATCGCCCATGAACTGGATCACCAATTACGTCCGCCCCAAGATCGGCTCGCTGTTCAATCGGCAGGAGACGCCGGATAACCTTTGGACCAAATGCGGCGAATGCGGCTCTATGCTGTTTCACCGCGAGTTGTCGGAAAATTTGCAGGTCTGCACCCATTGCGGCCACCATATGCAGATTAGTCCGCGCGACCGGTTCACGGCGCTGTTCGACGGTGGTGCGTTCTCGGAGATCGAGGTCGAAAAGCCGATCGCCGATCCGCTGCAGTTCCGCGATCAGAAGAAATACCCTGACCGTCTGCGCGCGGCGCAGCGCGCCACCTCGGAAAAAGAGGCGATGCTGGTCGTCGAGGGTGATGTCGGCGGCGTGCCCATCGTGGCCACCGCGCAGGACTTTTCCTTCATGGGCGGGTCCATGGGGATGTATGTCGGCAACGCCATCCTTGCCGCCGCGACCCGCGCCGTAGAGACGAACCGCCCCTTGGTGCTGTTCTCCGCCGCCGGTGGCGCGCGCATGCAAGAGGGCATCCTGAGCCTTATGCAGATGCCGCGTACGACCGTGGCGGTGGAAATGCTGCGAGAGGCCAACTTGCCCTACATCGTCGTGCTGACCCACCCCACGACCGGCGGCGTCACCGCGTCCTACGCGATGCTGGGCGACGTGCAGATTGCCGAACCCAACGCGCTGATCTGCTTTGCCGGACCGCGCGTGATCGAACAGACGATCCGCGAAAAGCTGCCCGAAGGCTTCCAGCGGGCAGAGTATCTTCTGGACCACGGGATGCTCGACCGCGTGACCGACCGGCGCAAAATGCGTGACGAACTGACGGTGATCCTGCGGATGCTGCTGGGCATGGACGCACCCGTCGCCGCCGACCTGCCGCCACCGCCAGCGGTTTCGACCGAAGGCGCCGTCGCCACCCAGCCGCCCGCGACCGCTGAAAGCTGATGGCCGCGCCTGAACGGGGATCGGACGTCATCCTCGACCGCCTGATGGCGCTGCACCCGAAGATCATCGACCTGTCGTTGGATCGGATGCGGCGGCTGCTCGCTGCGTTGGACCATCCCGAAAAGCGCCTGTCGCCTGTGATCCATATCGCCGGGACGAACGGCAAGGGCTCGACGCAGGCCATGATTCGCGCGGGTCTAGAGGCCGATGGGAAGGCGGTTCACGCCTACACCTCGCCCCACCTTGCGCGCTTCCACGAACGCATTCGTGTGGCGGGAGAGCTGGTCACCGAGGACGCCCTGTCCGGCCTTCTGGACCGTTGCGAAGCGGCGAACGGCGGTGAGGCGATCACCTTCTTCGAAGTCACGACCGCCGCCGCTTTATTGGCATTCGCGGAAACGCCTGCTGATTACACGCTGTTGGAAGTGGGTCTCGGCGGTCGTCTCGACGCGACCAATGTGATCGACCCTGCGCTGTGCGTGATCACGCCGGTCTCCATCGACCATCAGCAATATCTGGGCGACACGCTGGCGCAGATCGCGGGGGAGAAGGCGGGCATCCTGAAGCGTGGTGTGCCCTGCATCGTCGGCCCGCAAGAGGACGACGCGCTGGACGTGATCGAGGCGCGCGCCGAACGGCTGGGTGCGCCGCTTCGCGCCTATGGCCAGCACTGGCACGTGTCCGAGGAACGCGACCGGTTGGTCTATCAGGATGAACGCGGCCTTCTCGACCTGCCGCTGCCCATTCTGCCAGGCGCGCATCAGATCGCGAACGCGGGCGCGGCGCTGGCTGTGCTGCGGGAGTTGGGCGCCTCCGAAGAGGCTTGCGAAGCCGCCGTCACCCGCGCCGTCTGGCCCGCCAGGATGCAGCGGTTGATGCAGGGGCCGTTGGTGGATGCGGCCCCTGATGCGCAGATCATCTTGGACGGCGGCCACAATCCGGCGGCGGGCGTGGCCATTTCCGCGACGCTGGCACGGATGCCCAAACGGCCGACGCACCTGGTCTGCGGGATGCTGAACACGAAGGATGTGTCGGGCTATCTGCGCCCCTTGGCCGCCCATGCCGAAAGCCTGACGGCTGTTTCGATCCCCGGTGAGGCCAACACTCTGCCCGCAGAGACAACGGCTGACGCGGCGCGCGGTGTCGGAATGAAGGCACAAGTGGCCGAAGATGTGCTGGAGGCAGTGAAGGCCATCGCCCGCGATACGCCCAACGCGCGCATCCTGATTTGCGGTTCGCTGTACCTTGCCGGCCGCGTGCTGCGCGAAAACGGCTAGGCCTTCGCGCCGCGCTTGCCCGATCCCAGCATCGGTGCCGCGTCCTCGTCCAGCGGCCATCGGGGGCGAGCAGGAAGGTCCATGCCATCTCGGCGGCCCAAGGCGAACAACTCCGACCCCACCCAGGCGATCATCGCGGCGTTGTCGGTGCACAGGGCCAATGGCGGGGCGAGGAAGGGGATCGGCGTGACCTGTTCCAGCGCCGTGCGAACAGCGCCGTTCGCCGCAACGCCGCCCGCGACCGCGAAAGCCGTTGCATCGGGGCACAGAAGCAGCGCGCGGCGCGCCTTCTCGGCCAGAACATCGGCGACCGCTGCTTGGAACCCCGCGCAGATGTCGGCACGAACGGATGAGGGTAGGGCGCCATTGACCAACGCCCCGTCCCGCGCGCGCAGAACGGCGGTCTTCAGGCCAGAGAACGACAGATCGCAGCCGTCGCGGTCCAGCAGGGGGCGCGGGAAGCGAAAGGCTGTTGGATCGCCGTCGCGCGCGGCCGCTTCGACCGCGGGGCCGCCGGGCTGGGGCAAGCCCAGCAGCTTTGCAACCTTGTCGAAGGCCTCTCCCGGTGCATCGTCGATGGTTCCGCCGAGCCGCGTGAAGCGTTCTGCGCTGTCGACGCGCAGGAATTGGCAGTGCCCGCCGGAGACCAGAAGCATCAGGTAGGGATAGGCGACGTTATCGGTCAGGCGCGGTGTCAGCGCGTGGCCTGCAAGGTGATTCACCCCGATCAGCGGCAGTCCCGTCGCGGCGGCAATGCCCTTGGCGCACATGACGCCCGACATCACGCCACCGATCAGCCCCGGTCCGGCCGTCACCGCCACGGCATCCAGATCGTGCAGTCCGACACCCGCCTGCGCCAGTGCAGACTCCACGCACAGGTCCAGCTTTTCCACATGCGCCCGCGCCGCGATCTCTGGCACGACACCGCCGAAATCGGCGTGCAGGTCGGTTTGCGAAGATACGACGGTCGACAGGATATCCCGACCGCGCAGGACGGCAGCGGCGGTATCGTCGCAACTGGATTCGATGCCTAGGATCAAAGGGGTCATGGGGCAGCCGTTCGGAAGGGTCGGATGGGCCTATCACTCGGGCCCTCGTCCGTCCATAAAGCTTGCCATGATCGTGTTGACCCGCCCTCTTCCTGCCGCGCAGCGATTCGCGCGGATGTTGCGTCGGGCGGGTGCGACGGACCCGATCCTGTTTTCGCCCATCATTCGGATCGAATTGACCGGACAGGGCGCGCTGCCCGCTGGCACGCTGGTGTTCACCTCGGAAAATGGCGTCCACGCGGCGGCTGCGATGGGCGCTTTGGTGGGGCGGGACGTGATCGCCGTCGGCCCGCGCACCGCCGCTTCCGCCCGCGCGCAGGGGGCGCGGGTTACGGTTGGAAGCGGTGACGTGCAAACGCTGGCCGAAATGCTGATCGCCCAAGCAGGCGGGCCTTTCGTCCACCTGCACGGCGCGCATGTTACCGGCGATCTCGTCGGAAATCTGCGGGCCGCAGGACTTCAGGCCGCCGCCCGTGTGATCTACAACCAAACGCCGCATGCGCTGACAGAAGCTGCCCGCAACGCGCTTAAGTCCGACCGTCCCAGCGTCTTGCCGTTGTTCTCGGCAAAGTCCGCTGAATGGGTTGCGCAGGACCTTGCAGAGCAGCCTTCGAAAACGCTCATGGTTGCGCTGAGCGCGCAGGTGCGGGAAAGCTGGCCATGGTCAGGTGCGGCACTAGTTGCTGAAAGAACCGAAATCGGCGGTATGTGCGCTGCCGTGATGCAGGCCGTCAGCGGCCGAACGGGTGAAGGGGAATGATATCGTGAGCGAGACCGAGACCACCGAAACGTCGCAGGATACGCCCAGCCAGGCGTCCGAACCGACGGCTACGAAGTCTTCTGGCGGCGGAGGGTCCGTTCTGGCCGTCTTGCTCGGCGGCGTTCTGGCGGGCGGGATCGGCTATCTTGCCGCCTATTATACAGAGTTCGGCCTGTTCCAAACCGGCGACGCCGACGGATCGGACGAGATCTCGACCCTGATCGAAGAGCAGATCGCGCGTCTGAACGATGTCGAATCGCGTCTGGAAGGTGTCGGCGACACCAGCGCCGTCGATGCCGTGCAGTCCGAAGTGCAAAGCGTGAATGAACAACTTGGTGGTCTTGCGTCGCGCCTTGAGGGGATCGAAGGCGCATCCGGTCCCGATCTAACGCCGCTGGATGAGCGGCTTTCTTCGCTGGAAGAGCAGATCGGTCAACTCAGCCAGCAGATCGGCAACCCCGAAGCGACCGAGACGGACGCGACTCAATCGCAGCAGCTGGCAGACCTGACTTCGGAGCTTGATGCGCTGAGCGCCCGGATCGAGGAGCAGTCCGCCACTCTGGAAGAGCAGACCGCCGCCATCGAAGAGGCGCGCACCGCCGCGCAAAGCGAAGCGAACCGCATCGCCGCCCAAAGTGCCATCGCAGGCATTCGAACGGCCATCGAAAGCGGCGAAAGCTACGCTGACTCGATCGGCGCGCTGGAGTCCTCTTCCGACATGACCGCGCCCGAAGCGCTGTCTGCGTCGGCTGCTGATGGCGTTGCGACGCTGGCGTCGCTGCAGGATAGCTTCCCCGCTGCATCCCGCGATGCACTCTCCGCATCGGTGGCTGAAACCGCCGGTGACAGCCCGGTGGATCGCTTTGGCGCCTTTTTGCGCGCGCAGACCAACGCCCGTTCTTTGGGCGAGCGCGAGGGCGACGATCCCGACGCGATCCTGTCCCGCGCCGAAGCGCGCCTGTCCGAAGGCGACCTGCAGGCAACACTGACCGAACTGCAGGCTCTGCCCGAAGAGGGCCGCGCCGCCATGTCGGACTGGATCGAGCGTGCGCAGACACGTGAAGCCGCCAAGTCCGCCCTGTCCGAACTTTCCGCATCCTGAATATCCGAGGACACTCCATGCTCTGGTCTCTCATCAAGGTCGTCGTCTTCTTTGCCATCATCGGTCTTCTGGCCGTAGGTGCGGGACAGCTGCTGAACGCCGACGGCTCGATCCGTATTGCTGTGGCAAATACCGAAGTCACGCTTGGGCCGCTTCAGGCCGCCATTGCAGCGATCCTTTTGATCGTTGCGGTCTGGATCACGCTGAAGGTTTTGGCGCTGATCTGGGCTCTGATTCGCTTCCTCAATGGGGATGAGACGGCCGTATCGCGCTATTTCTCACGCAACCGCGAGAAAAAGGGCCTGAACGCCTTGGCCGAAGCAATGCTGGCGCTGGCCGCGGGTGAGGGCAAGGAAGCGCAAGCCAAGGCAGAGCGTGCTGAAAAGTACCTCGACCGTCCCGATCTGACGAATCTGCTGATCGCGCAGGGTGCCGAGATGACGGGTGACACGTCGAAGGCCGAGGGCGTCTACAAGCGTCTTGTGCAGGACGACCGAACCAAGTTCGTCGGCGTGCGTGGCTTGATGAAGCAGCAATTACAGGCAGGCAATTCCGAGACAGCGCTGGCGCTGGCGGAGAAAGCGTTCGAACTGAAGCCCAAGCACGAAGAGACGCAGGACACCTTGCTGAAACTCCAGGCCGCCAAGCACGACTGGGCGGGTGCACGTCAGACCTTGGGCGCCAAGCTGAAGTACGGCACCCTGCCGCGCGATGTGCACAAGCGCCGCGATGCTGTGCTGGCGCTGTCAGAGGCAAAGGATGTCGTTGCCGAAGATTCCTCGATCGATGTGCGCGAGAAAGCGATCGAGGCGAACCGCAAGTCGCCGGACCTGATCCCGGCTGCCGTGATGGCCGCGCGCGGCTACATCCGCAACAACCAGGAACGCTACGCCACCCGCGTTTTGAAGAAAGCATGGGAAGCGCAGCCGCATCCAGACCTCGCCGCAGCATACGCCGACATCGCGCCGAACGAGACCCCTGCACAGCGCGTGCGCCGGTTCAGCACTTTGACGCGGCTCAAGCCCGATCACCCCGAAACCAAGATGCTTCTGGCCGAACTGCAGATCGCGAACGAAGATTTCCCCGCAGCACGTCGCGCGCTGGGCGATCTGGCAACGGCGCAGCCGACCGCGCGGGCGGTCACTATCATGGCCGCCATCGAGCGTGGCGAAGGTGCGGACGACGCAGTGGTACGCGGGTGGTTGACCCGTGCGCTGACCGTGTCGCGCGGCCCGCAATGGGTCTGCGACAACTGCCACACCGTGCATTCGGAATGGGGACCGATCTGCGGTAACTGCGGCGCGTTCGACACCCTGTCGTGGACGGAGCCGTCCGAGGGCACGGTCGCCATGCCCAAACAGACAGAGATGCTGCCGTTGATCGTCGGTCAGGTCGAAGACAAGCGCACCGAAGTCGAGGATGCAGAGCCGGTGGTTGTCGAGGAACCGAAGCCCGACCAGACGCCCGCCGCCGCACCGGTGAAGCACGAGGAACCCGCGCCCGATCCCGCCGAGGAAGGGGTGCAGACCCCGCCTGTCAGCGAGGACACGCATCAGGATGCCGTCAGCGTTCCCGAGGCGGAAGTGATTGTTCCGCAAGATCAGCGAAAAGAGGCGAACTCCAAGGCAAAGTAGCCCTTTCCCTCCGGAGCGGGCCTTGTTACAGACCGCGCCGGTAGGCCGCTGTAGCTCAGCTGGTAGAGCACGTCATTCGTAATGATGGGGTCGGGGGTTCGAGTCCCTTCAGCGGCACCACTTATCACTCAAGGCCTTTGGGGGATGAGTAACGGCATGGAAAGTAGGCTTCTGCGAAAAACTTTCGACTTGTCCGGTCTCTCGCCACTCACGTCCGGAACTCGCCGACAAGTCTACATGCTGGACGATGTGAGTCCGCCTTTGGTTCTTAAGGTCATTGATCTGGAATATGAGATCGCTCGGCTATCGCCCGCCAAACGCTTCATTCGGAAGTGGATGCCCCTGTCACATCATCGAATGATGATCCGGGAAGCGTCTCACCAAGGTCGGGTCGCGATTAAGGCTGGGCCGTGCGCGCCAAAGATTCCACTGCCCCAGTTCCGCGGGCTGGTTCAGACCAGTCGGGGGCCAGGAGCAGTCTGGGAGGCCCTTACGGCCGATAATGGAACCTTGGCGCCAACGCTGAGCGAAGAAATCACCCGGCTCGGCTCGGTCGAGACATTTCTTCCGCAGATCAATCGTCTTCTCGAACAGATACTGGCGTTCGGCATTCTTGTGCTCGATTTCCATCCGGGCAACGTTGTGGTGAGCGGCTGGGAGGATGGACCGGAATTAGTCCTGATCGACGGTTTCGGTCGGCAACACCTTGTTCCCATCCGCGAAGTGTTTCCACGCCTGGGTCGGAAAAGGCTGTTTGCGCAGTGCGAAATCTTCGCACGCAAGACGGGGTGTAAATGGGATCCCGTGGCGCGAAAGTTCGTCGGCAAGGCTTCTTCTGGCTAAAGCCAGTCGCGCAAAATCGGGATCAGGGGCAGATCGGCAGGCGGCATAGGATAATCGCGCATGTCGCGCGGGTGAACCCACTTCAGTGCTTGGCCTTCTTGCGGCTGGGGTGTGCCTTCCCATTTGCGACAGGCGAAAAGAGGCATAAGCAGGTGGAAGTCATCGTAGGCGTGGCTGGCGAAGGTCAGCGGGGCAAGGCAAGAGGCCCAGGTGTCGATTCCCAGCTCTTCCTGCAACTCGCGGATCAGAGCGTCTTCGGGGCGTTCATCGGGTTCGACCTTGCCGCCTGGAAACTCCCACAGGCCCGCCATCGACTTGCCTTCGGGGCGCTGCGCCAGAAGCACGCGACCATCGCGGTCGATCAGGGCGACGGCAGAAACGAGTACGATCTTCACGAGCGGTAGTCCGCGTTGATCTGGATATAGGCATGGGTCAGATCGCAGGTCCACATGGTCGCTGTACCGTCGCCCAGCCCCATGTCCACGCAGATCACTAGGTCCTGCGCCTTCATGTAGGCCGCGCCTTTTTCCTCGGCGTAGTCCGGGCTGACCCAACCGTCGCGCGCGACTTCTATGTCGCCGAAGCGGATCGACAGGCGGTCGCGGTCGGCCTTTGCGCCGGACTTGCCGACGGCCATGACGATCCGACCCCAGTTGGGATCCTCTCCGGCAATAGCGGTCTTCACCAATGGTGAATTGGCGATGGAACTGGCCACCTTGCGCGCATCGGCGTCGCTATCCGCACCCGTCACGGCGACTTCGACGAACTTCGTCGCCCCTTCGCCGTCGCGCACGACCTGATGCGACAGGTCCAGCATGACGGCGTGCAGCGCATCCTCAAAAGCGCCGCCGCGCGCCGTCACAGCAGCGCTGCGCCCGGTGGCGGCCATGAGAAGAGTGTCAGAGGTAGAGGTGTCGCCGTCCACCGTAATGCAGTTGAACGTCCGGTCATTCAGCGCCGATACCATGTCCTGCAATAGCGCGCGCTCGATCTTCGCGTCGGTGAAGATGTAGACCAGCATCGTTGCCATATCTGGCGCGATCATGCCGGACCCCTTGGCGATGCCCGCGATGCGCACGGTCTGACCGTCGATCTGCACCTCTTGGACAGATCCCTTGGGGAAGGTGTCCGTCGTCATGATAGCCTGTGCTGCGCCGCTGATGCCGTTCGGTGCCAGCCCATTCATCAGGTCGTCCAGCGCGCCCGTGATGCGGTCGTCGGGCAAACGCTCGCCGATCACGCCGGTGGAGGAGGTGAAGACGCGATTGCGATCCAATCCCGTGCGGCCCGCAACGGCGGCGCAGATCCGCGCCACCGACTCGTCGCCCGCTTTGCCGGTGAAGGCATTGGAGTTGCCGCTGTTCACGATGATCGCAGCGCCGTCTCCGTCGCCACCGATCTTCGCCTCGCAATCCAGCACGTTGGCGGAACGGGTTGACGAACGTGTGAAGACGCCCGCCACCACGGTTCCCGGATCGCACAGGGCCAGCATCACATCGGTGCGGCCCTTGTAGCGCACGCCCGCCGCGACACTGGCGAAGCGCACCCCGTCGATGACCGGCAGGTCGGGGAAGGAGGCGGGCGCCAGCGGCGAGAGGGTGGGCATTGGCGCTTAGTCCAGAAGGGCGTCGTTACGGATGATCGCCGGGTCGATCTCTGTCTCGGCCTCGGTCATCTCGGCATCCTCGACGGCGCTGGTGGCCAGGCCTTCGATGGCTTCGATCTGCAACTGCCCTTCGATGTCGGCGCGCACTTCTTCCAGCGACGGCACGGCTTCTTCACGCGTATCGTTCAGCTTGATCACATGCCAGCCGAACTGCGTCTCGACCGGACCGGCAACCGCGCCGACTTCCATCTCTTGCACGGCAGCATCGAACGGGCCGACCATCGCGCCAGCGCCGAACCAGCCCAGCTCGCCACCCGAGGGGCCTGAGGGGCCAGTGGAGTTCGCGATCGCCAGTTCGGCGAAGTCTGCGCCGCCGTCCAACTCTTCGATCAACGCCTGCGCCTCTTCCTCTGTCTCCACCAGGATGTGGCTGGCGTTGTATTCGGTCGTCGGCTCCACGCCGCCATATTCGGCGTCATAGGCGGCCTGCACCTGCTCTTCGGTCACGGCGTCTGCAGCCAAACGCTGGATCACTTCCCCGGCAACCAGCGCGCGACGCTCGTTCTCGATCGTCAGCTCACCGCGGGTGGACAGGCCGTCGGCCTGCGCACCAAGGGCGGTCTGCTGCACCAACTGCTCCAAAATACCGTCGTACAGGACCTGATCCTCCAGCCCCTGATACTGCTGCGGCAAGCGGGCGCGCATGGCGATCATGTGGCCCAGCGTGATGTCGGTGCCGTTGACGGTGGCAACGACGGTGCTGGCGTCCTGCGTCGCATCTTGGGCGAAGGCCGGCATGGCGGTGGACAGCGCCAGTAGGGCGGCGAGCGTGCGGAGTTTCGGCATCGTTGTGGTCCTTTCCAGCAAGGGCACACGGCACCTTGCGTTGACAGTCGTATAGGCGGCCCTTACATCGCCTGCAGCCTGTGCAGGGGCCTTGGTCTTGCCGTCTTCCTAGTCGGCGCCGACAGGCCGGGCAAGCAATCCCCCTCACACGATGATGTCAGGAGAAATGATGCTTGGTCTGGGTTCCGTCGCGCGCAAGATGTTCGGCACGCCGAACGACCGCAAGGTCAAATCGACCCGAGCGGTCATCGATCAGATCAACGCGTTGGAGCCCGAATTCGAGGCGATGTCCGACGACGCGCTGATCCGCAAGACGCATGAGCTTCGCGACGAGCTGCGCGCCGGCAAAACGCTGGACGACGTGCTGCCGCAAGCCTTCGCCAACTGCCGTGAGGGCGCGCGCCGCGCACTTGGTTTGCGCGCTTTCGACGTTCAGCTCATGGGCGGCATCTTTATGCACCAGGGCAACATCGCCGAGATGAAGACCGGCGAGGGAAAGACGCTGGTCGCGACCTTCCCGGCCTACCTGAACGCCCTGTCCGAAAAGGGCGTGCATATCGTTACCGTCAACGACTACTTGGCTCGTCGCGATGCGGAATGGATGGGCAAGGTCTTCGCCGCACTGGGCATGACCACCGGCGTCATCTACCCCCAGCAGCCCGAAGAAGAGAAGCGCGCCGCCTACGCCTGCGATGTGACCTACGCCACGAACAACGAACTCGGCTTCGACTACCTTCGCGACAACATGAAGGCCGAGCTGAACCAGATGATGCAGCGCGGGCACAACTTCGCCATCGTGGACGAGGTCGACAGCATCCTGATCGACGAGGCGCGCACTCCGCTGATCATTTCCGGCCCATCGGATGACCGCTCGGAGTTGTATCGCACCATTGATGCTGTAATCCCGCATCTGACCGAAGAGCACTACACGCTCGACGAAAAGACCCGGAACGTCACTTACACCGACGAGGGCAACGAGTTTCTTGAAGATCACTTGCTGAAGGCTGGCATTCTGCCAGAGGGCCAGACGCTCTATGACCCCGAGTCTACGACAATCGTCCACCACGTGAACCAGGGCCTGCGCGCCCACAAGCTGTTCACCAAGGACAAGGACTACATCGTCCGCGACGGCGACGTTGTGCTGATCGACGAATTCACCGGCCGCATGATGGCCGGGCGTCGCCTGTCCGACGGCCTGCATCAGGCCATCGAGGCGAAAGAGGGCGCGGACATCCAGCCCGAGAACGTCACGCTCGCCTCCGTCACGTTCCAAAACTACTTCCGTCTTTACAACAAGCTGTCCGGCATGACCGGCACCGCGCTGACCGAAGTCGAAGAGTTCGCGACCATCTACGGCCTGGGCGTCGTGGAAATCCCCACGAACCGCCCCATCGCCCGCGTGGACGAGCACGATGCCGTCTATCGCACCGCGCAGGAAAAATACGCGGCCATCGTCGAAGAGATCAAGGATGCGAACGCCAAGGGCCAGCCGGTTCTGGTCGGCACCACATCCATCGAAAAGTCCGAGTTCCTGTCGCAACTGCTCGAAAAAGACGGCGTGCCGCACAACGTTCTGAACGCGCGCCAGCACGAGCAGGAAGCCCAGATCGTCGCCGATGCGGGCAAGCCCGGTGCCGTCACGATCGCCACGAACATGGCCGGTCGCGGCACCGATATCAAACTGGGTGGCAACCTTGATTACAAGGTGATGGAAGCGCTCGCCGCCGATCCCGACGGTGACGCCGATGCCATCCGTGCCCGGATCGAGGCCGAGACCGCTGCGGACGAAGAGAAGGTGAAAGAGGCCGGCGGCCTTTACGTGCTGGCCACCGAGCGCCACGAGAGCCGCCGGATCGACAACCAATTGCGCGGCCGCTCTGGCCGTCAGGGCGATCCCGGTCGCTCGGCCTTCTTCCTGTCTTTGGAAGACGATCTGATGCGTATCTTCGGGTCCGAGCGTCTGGATAACGTGCTTCAAAAGCTGGGCATGAAAGAAGGCGAAGCCATCGTTCATCCTTGGGTGAACAAGTCGCTGGAGCGTGCGCAGGCCAAGGTCGAAGGCCGCAATTTCGACATACGCAAGCAGCTTTTGAAATTCGACGACGTGATGAACGACCAGCGCAAGGTGATCTTCGCCCAGCGTCGCGAGATCATGGAGACCGACGATCTGGGAGAGATCGCGCAGGATATGCGCCATCAGGTCGTGGACGATCTGGTCGATCAATACGTGCCCGCGAAGACCTACGCCGATCAATGGGACGGCGAGGGGCTTTATGTTGCCGTGCTGGAAGGGCTGAACCTTGACCTGCCGATCAAGGCGTGGATCGAAGAGGACGGCGTGGACGATCAGGTTATCCGTGAGCGTCTTTACGAAGCCTCGGACAAGATGATGGACGAGAAGGCCGCTGGCTTTGGCCCCGAAAACATGCGGCAGATCGAAAAACAGGTCCTGCTGCAGACCATTGATGGAAAGTGGCGCGAGCACCTGCTGACACTTGAACATCTGCGATCGGTCGTGGGCTTCCGCGGTTACGCGCAACGCGATCCATTGAACGAATACAAGAACGAAAGCTTCCAGCTGTTCGAGACAATGCTGGATAGCCTGCGGTCGGACGTGACGCAGAAGCTGGCCCAGATCCGTCCGCTAACGGAAGAAGAGCAGCAGAAGATGATCGCCCAGATTCAGGCGCAGCGCAGCCAGGTTCAGGCGGCGGCGGAACCGCAGCCTGAACAAGGCGTGGCGCAAGCCGAAGCTGCAGCACCCGGTTTCGTGGAGGCCGATCCGGAAACCTGGGGCAATCCGGGCCGCAACGACCTCTGCCCTTGCGGTTCGGGCAAGAAGTTCAAGCACTGCCACGGCCAACTGGCCTAAGGGCTGTACGGCTTGCGCAGGGTCCTAAGTCTGGTGGCTGTGCTGCTCTTGAGCGGCCCAGCCGCCGCGCAGACAATTCGATTGAGCGACGACACGGGGCAGGTGGCCGAAGGCGAACTTCTGGATTTTGACGGTCGGTATTACCGCCTTCTTGGCCCGTACGGCGAGATCACGTTGGATGGGTCCTCCCTGACCTGCGCGGGTGATGACTGCCCTAGGCCCGATGTGGCGGCGCGGCTGCGCATCTCGGGGGCCGCCTCTGTGGTGTCCACGGTCTTGCCCGCTCTGCTCGAAACCTACGCGCGCAGGCGCGAATTGGACCTTGCGATTGTGGAGGAAGGTGTCACGCGTGAGTATACGCTGTCGCAGAGTGGAGCGGCTGTGTTGAAGGTCGCGTTGGCGGCTACGTCTTCGGCGGAAGGTTTGGCTGACCTGATTGCCGATGCGGCGGACCTCGCTGTAACTACGCGGCTTCCGAACGCGACCGAGCAGATTTTGGCGCGCGAGGCTGGGCGAGGCGACCTGTCCCGCGCGCGCCAGCGCACGATAATCGGTCTCGACGCGGCTGTTGCCGTGATCGGAGACACGAGTACCCGGCGGTCGGTGGCGCCAGCCGATATGGACAATGCGATCTCGGTCCATGTGCCGACCGGGGACGCACAAGAGGCGATCTTGTCGATCCTGCCTGGCGGACGGCCGGCCTTGGTCGTCCCGCATCCGGATCGGCCTGCCCTTGATACGGCATTGGATGCGGACCCGGAGGCGGTTGGCCTTGTTCTGTTTTCTGAACTGGGTGGGCTGCAAGCGATCCCGATCGCCGGAGCTTGCGGTGCTGGGGCCGACGCAAGTCAGATGAGTATCAAGACCGAAGACTACCCGCTGGTTCTGCCGGTCTACCTGTTTTCGCCCGGTCGCCGACTGGCACCCGCCGCCCGAGACTTCGTCGACTACGTCACGTCTCCGATTGCGCAGCCGGTGATCCGGCGCGCTGGCTTGGTAGACCAGTTCCCGCAAACCATTCCGTTCGGACAGCAGGGCGACAGGATCGGACTGGCCGTCGTTTCGGCTGAAGAAGAGATTGGATTGTCCGCGCTGCGCCGTATGGTTCAGGCGCTGGACGACCGAACGCGGCTGACCCTGACATTCCGCTTCCGGAACGGGTCGTCCGCGTTGGATGCGCAGTCGATGGGGAATGTTGAACGACTGGCGGAAACGCTGCGCGATGGGATATTCCAAGCCCGGCGGCTTGTGTTCGTTGGGTTCACCGATCGTGAAGGTTCTGCTGCCGCAAATCAGAGAGTGTCTCTGGAACGCGCCACCGCAGTGCGTGATGCCGTTGCCGCGCTTGCGCCGGGTGGCAGCGCCGAGTTGGCTGTCGAGGCCTATGGTGAGGCTTTGCCGATGGCTTGCGACGACACCGACTGGGGCAAGCGCGTAAACCGCCGGGTGGAATTGTGGCTGGAATAGCGATGCGAGCCAAGCGAATCCAGCTTTTACCCAGACCAAGATCCACATCACAGATAACCCTGCCCGCGAAAGCTCGTCTCGGTGCCGTGTCCGATAATGATATGGTCGTGCAAAGTCAGACCGAGAACGGTGCAGGCTTCGGCGATCTGCCAGGTCATGGAGATGTCGGCGTCTGACGGTGTCGGATCGCCGGATGGGTGGTTATGCACCAGTATCAGGGCTTTGGCGTCCAACTCCAATGCGCGTTTCACGACCTCCCTGGGATAGACGGGCACGTGATCGACGGTCCCGCGCGCCTGCTCTTCATCCGCGATCAAGGTGTTCTTGGTATCCAGAAACAGGATGCGGAAACGCTCGGTCGTTTCGCGGGACATCGTGGCGTGACAGTAGTCGATCAAGGCCTGCCATGATGACACGATGGGCCGGTTCAACGCGCGGGTGCGCAGGCAGCGGCGGACGACGGCCTCGGTGACTTTCAATTCTGACGCGACGGCGGGGCCGATGCCGGGGGTCTTGGCTAAATTGTCAGCCGACGCCGCCAGAACGCCGCCCACGTCAGCGAAGCGGTCGATCAGGGCCCGCGCGAGAGGCTTCACATCGCGGCGGGGTACGATGCGGAACAGAAGCAACTCCAGCAGTTCGTAGTCCGGCATCGCATCCGCGCCGCCTTCGGCGAACCGCGCACGCAAACGGCTGCGGTGGTCGGCCAGATAGGACGGCGCACCCTTCTGGGCGGGTGCTTCATCGAAAAGAAGGGGGTGTTCTGCAAAGGATGACATGACCGCAGCCTGTCACGCAAAGCTGAACGAAACGTAAAAGGGCGACCCGAGGGCCGCCCGTTTTTCAGTTTTTCATGCCATCCCAGAAGGATTTGACTTTCCGGAAAAAGCCCGAGCTTTCGGGGTTGTTCTCTTCCGACAGCGCCTCGAACTCTCGCAGCAACTCGCGCTGCTTGGAGGTCAGATTGACCGGGGTCTCGACGGCTAATTCGATGTACATGTCCCCCGTCGCGGCGGATCGCAGGCCCGGCATACCCTTGCCACGCAAGCGCATCTGCTTGCCCGATTGTGCACCGGCGGGGATCTTCACCCGGCTGCGGCCGCCGTCGATGGTGGGCACTTCGATATCACCACCGAGAGAGGCCGAGATCATCGATACCGGAACGCGGCAGAACAGGTTTTCCGCCTCGCGTTGAAAGATCGGATGATCCTGTACTTCGATGAAGATGTACAGATCGCCCGATGGCCCGCCGCGCAGACCAGCCTCGCCCTCACCGCCAAGACGGATGCGGGTGCCTGTTTCGACGCCTTTCGGGATATTCACCGAAAGCGCGCGCTCTTTCTCGACCCGGCCCGCGCCGCCACAGGAATGGCAGGGGTTCTTGACGATTTGCCCCGCACCCGAACATGTCGGGCAGGTACGTTCCACGGTGAAGAAGCCCTGTTGTGCGCGTACCTTGCCCATACCCGAACAGGTGGGGCAGGTCGTAGGCTCTGCTCCGCCCTCGGCGCCCGACCCGTTGCAGGTGTCGCAAGCGACGGACGTGGGTACAGTGATCGTTTTCTGCAGGCCGACGTAGGCGTCTTCCAGCGAAACACGCAGGTTATAGCGCAGGTCAGAGCCGCGCGTGGCACGTTGACCGCCGCCGCCGCGTCGCTGTCCCATGAAATCGCCGAACAGGTCGTCGAACACGTCGGAGAAGGCAGAGGCGAAGTCGCCTTGGCCCCCGCCGCCGCCCGGATAGCCACCGGGTCGCCCGCCGCCGCCCATGCCACCTTCGAAGGCCGCGTGGCCGTAGCGGTCGTAAGCGGCTTTCTTTTCAGGGTCTTTCAGAATGTCATGCGCTTCGTTCGCTTCCTTGAACTGCGCTTCGGCATTCGGATTGTCAGAGTTGCGGTCGGGGTGCAGCTCTTTCGCCTTCTGGCGATACGCTTTCTTGATGTCGTCGGCGGACGCCCCCTTCGACAGCCCGAGGACGTCGTAATAGTCGCGTTTGGCCATGATGGTGTCCCTTCACGTCAAGGGGCCGGCCCAATGGATCAGGCCGGCCCCCGGTTGTGCGCGTCAGGCGCTTAGGAGGCGCGCTTGTCGTCGTCGAGATCTTCGAAGTCGGCGTCCACGACACCGTCATCGTCCGATCCACGATCCGTTTCCGGGACGTCCATGTCGTCGCCGTTCTCGGCAGCGCTGGCCTTGTAGATCGCTTCGCCCAGCTTCATCGACGCCTCGGTTACGTTCTGGATGCCCGACTTGATCTTGGCCGAGTCATCCGTCTCCAGCTGCTCTTGCAGATTGGCGACGGCCAGTTCGATGGCTTCGACCGTGGTCGGATCGACCTTGTCCTTGTGCTCTTCCAGCGACTTTTCGGTCGAGTGGATCAGCGACTCGGCCTGATTGCGGGCCTCGACCAGCTCACGCCGCTCTTTGTCGGCGTCCGCGTTGGCTTCGGCGTCCTTCACCATCTTCTCGATATCCTCGTCGGACAGACCGCCAGAGGCTTGGATGGTGATGTTCTGCTCTTTGCCGGTGCCCTTGTCCTTGGCGCTGACCGACACGATGCCGTTGGCGTCGATGTCGAACGTCACCTCGATCTGGGGCATGCCGCGCGGTGCGGGCGGGATGTCTTCCAGATTGAACTGGCCGAGCATCTTGTTGTCCGCCGCCATCTCACGCTCACCTTGGAAGACGCGGATCGTCACCGCGTTCTGGTTGTCTTCCGCGGTCGAGAAGATCTGGCTCTTCTTCGTCGGGATCGTGGTGTTGCGGTCGATCAGGCGGGTGAACACGCCGCCCAGCGTTTCAATACCCAGCGACAGCGGGGTCACATCGAGCAGGACCACGTCTTTCACGTCACCTTGCAGAACACCGGCCTGAATGGCGGCACCCATGGCGACGACCTCGTCGGGGTTCACACCCTTGTTCGGCTCACGTCCGAAGAACTTGGTGACCTCTTCCACGACCTTTGGCATGCGGGTCTGACCGCCGACGAGCACAACTTCGTCGATCTCGGAGGCAGACAGTCCGGCATCCTTCAGAGCGGCCTGACATGGCTTGATCGAACGCTTGATCAGGTCGGACACCAGCGATTCCAGCTTGGCGCGGGTCAGCTTCATGACCATGTGCAGCGGCTGGCCGTTTGCACCCATGGTGATGAACGGCTGGTTGATCTCTGTCTGGGAGGACGACGACAGCTCAATCTTGGCCTTCTCGGCGGCTTCCTTCAGGCGCTGAAGCGCCATCTTGTCGGCGCGCAGGTCGGCGCCGTGCTCTTTCTTGAACTGATCGGCGAGGTAGTCGACGATCGCCATGTCGAAGTCTTCACCGCCAAGGAATGTGTCGCCATTGGTGGACTTCACTTCGAACAGACCGTCGTCGATCTCCAGGATGGTGATGTCGAACGTGCCGCCGCCAAGGTCATAGACCGCGATGGTCTTCGATTCCTTGCGGTCGAGGCCGTAGGCCAGCGCCGCCGCCGTGGGCTCGTTGATGATGCGCAGCACTTCGAGACCGGCGATCTTGCCGGCGTCCTTGGTGGCCTGACGCTGCTGGTCGTTGAAGTAGGCCGGAACCGTGATGACGGCCTGCGTGACCTCTTCGCCCAGATAGCTTTCGGCGGTTTCCTTCATCTTCTGCAGCGTGAAGGCAGAGATCTGGCTGGGCGAATACTTCTCGCCGCGCGCTTGAACCCATGCGTCGCCCTGACCGCCATCGACGATTGTGTAGGACAGGTTCTTCTTGTCCTTCTCCAGTCCTTCGTCGCTGAACCGGCGGCCCACAAGGCGCTTGACGGCAAAGATGGTGTTTTCAGAGTTGGTCACGGCCTGGCGCTTGGCAGCCTGACCGACCAGACGCTCGTCTTCCGTGAAAGCGACGATCGACGGCGTCGTGCGCGCGCCTTCCGAGTTCTCGATCACGCGGGGTTGGCTGCCGTCCATGATCGCGACGCAGCTGTTGGTGGTTCCAAGGTCGATACCGATGACTTTAGCCATGCTCTCAAGTGTCCTCTTCTTAGGCGATATGTTTGCGGTCAGACCCGTTTGCGCGGCATCTGCCCGCTGATCCCGATGTTGATTTGACCGATGATACAGGACCACGCTGGCCCCATCACGGTGACGGGAGGTATATAGGGAGCGTACTTTTGGGCTGCAACGGTGCCGGGCGAGATGAATCGCAGTGATTTTTCGGATGTGTCGCGCGTCGATCTGCGTGGCGTCGGTGTTTATTCCGGCGCGATGGGTCTGGATGCGCAACGTGCGGTGCTGGAAGACCTGCGCGGCGTGATCGAAAAAGCGCCCCTGTTTCACCCCGAAACAGCGCGCGGTCGGAAGATGAGCGTGCGGATGACATCGGCAGGTCATGTGGGGTGGGTCAGTGACCGTCGCGGCTATCGGTATGAGCCACAGCACCCGCGCGGCATGGATTGGCCGCCGATCCCTACGCGGTTGCTGGCGCTATGGGACGCCTTCGCGGGCGCGGACCGTGCGCCCGACACCTGCTTGATCAACTTCTACGGCGAGGGCGCAAAGATGGGGCTGCATCAGGACCGGGACGAGGCCGATCTGCGCCAGCCCGTCCTGTCATTGTCGCTGGGGGACGATGCGCTGTTCCGGGTCGGCAATGTAGAGAAAGGCGGCAAGACCGAAAGCCTGTGGCTGCATTCGGGGGATGTGGCGGTGATCGGCGGCGCGGCGCGCTTGGTGTATCACGGAATCGACCGCGTGCGGTTCGGGTCAAGTGCGCTGATGCCGAAGGGCGGGCGCGTGAACGTGACGATGCGCGTGGCAGGCTAGGGGGCCAGCGAACAGCATCCGGCGTAGTGGTCGTGGCTTGTGTCGGTCGAGATCAGGACAGTCGCGCGGAGGCCATAGGCGCGATCCGACATGCCATCGTTGCAAGCTTCGGTTCCGACCACGACGGTCAGGTTGCGTCCGTCGCGGAACGCTCGGGCGGACCACTGGTCGCGCCTGCCGATAGCTGTCTCGCGATTGCCTGCTGTGAAGTCTGCGACGCCTTCGTCCAGTCGGTCAAAGCGCAGGGCGTCGTCTGAAATGTTGAGGGTCCAGAAAGGCTCTGTCCCGAAGCAGGAAGCGGGCGACGGGAACCGACCCTGATACTGTCCGCCGTAGGCCGACAGGAAGCGCATCGCGACCCAGCCCGACTGTTCGCCGGCATTCACACGACCCCAGCGGCTGTTTCCCGAAAGGGCGACGACTTCGATTCCGTCCGCGTCGGGCGCGAGTTCCGCGATAATAGCGGCCCCGGCTTCCGGGTCTTGCCGCACGTTCAGCACATCGTTCGCTGCGACGCCCTGCACGGCATAAAGGCCGGGCACCGCATTCTGCGTTGCCATTGCGGGAGCGGCCAGAAGGCCAAGCACCAGCGCGATGCGGATCACCGCCGCGCCGACCACGAGATCGAGGCGTTCTGACGTGTATAGAACTCTCCCATCAGGCCGATGGTGATCAGCACCGCTGAGACGGTCAGAGGGTAGGTGATGTTCGAATTATGCGGAAAATAGTTGATGAAGACGTAGCCGCGCGCCTGATCGATCGAATGGAACAGCGGATTCCAGTCGAACCACGCGACCATGTATCCCGGCAGCGCATTCGCCACGAACATCTTGCCCGATGCGATCATGCTGGCGCGGTTGTAGATCATCTGCAGGTTGCCCGCGATATCGGGGATCCAGGGCTTCAGCGCCAGAAAGCACAGGCCCACGCCTATGCCCGACACCCACGCCAGAAGCACCATCGCGTATGCGCCGGGCCAGTAGTGAATGTGGATCGGGCCCCATCCCACGTGGTAGACGTAAAGAACGCAGAACAGCGACAGGGACTGAACATAAAGCGTGGACAGCGCCGCCGAAGTGATCGTGACGGCGGTCGTCATCGGCGCGTGGTTCATCATCGCCGATGCTGGCCCTTCCGAGCCGTAGACGGCCCCGACGGTCTTCGTGTGGGTCAGGAACAGGAAGATGCCCGACATGATGTACAGCAGGAAGTCGCCCCGGATCGCCGATCCGCGCATGCCCAGTACGACGAACAGAAGGTAGAACGACAGGACAAGGATCACCGTCTGCAGGATCGACAGCAGGATCGCGAACACGGCGCTGGCGTGGCTTTTGCGCACCTGCCGAACGGTGTTGTGGAAGATCAGCTCCAGGATCGACAGTGCCGATCCGGTGCGGGTCTGGGGTTTGCGTTCCTGAAACATGGTCTCTCCAGCGCGGATGCCGCCGGTTGTGGCACACAATAATGTTGTTTTCTTGGCGACCCACTGTAAGCCCGAATTGTCTCTGTTCGGAAGGAAAAAACTGTTGGATCACGCAACCCTGACCACCGTCATGCGCCGCCTCGCCATCGAAGCCGGTGCGGCGATCATGGAAATCTACGGCGAAGACGACTTCGACGTGCGCGCCAAGGATGATGAAAGCCCGGTCACAGCGGCGGATGAGGCGGCGGATGCGTTGATCTCTGCCGGTCTGCGCGCGGCGTTCCCTGACATGGCGCTTGTGACCGAAGAACAGGCGGCCAGCCATGAACAGGAGGTTTCGACTTTTTTGATCGTCGACCCGCTCGACGGCACCAAGGAATTCGTGAAGCGTCGTGGCGATTTCACGGTCAACATCGCCTACGTCGAAAATGGCGTGCCGGTACGGGGCATCGTTTACGCGCCCGCCAAAGAGCGGCTGTTCTACACGCAAGCCGACGGCCAATCGGTCGAAGAGACCGGCGCGTTCGACTTGGATACGCCGGGTGACACAAAGCCCATTCGCGTGAAGATGCCCGACAACGATGCGCTGCTGGTCGTCGCGTCGAAATCGCACCGGGATCAGGCGACCGACGACTACATCGCGCAATACAACGTGGAGGACATGCGCTCTGCCGGGTCGTCGCTGAAGTTCTGCCTTGTCGCCACCGGAGAGGCCGATCTTTACCCCCGTGTGGGCCGCACGATGGAATGGGACACCGCCGCTGGCCATGCCGTGCTGACGGGGGCGGGCGGAAAAGTCGTGCGCTTCGACGATCTTTCGCCGCTTTCCTATGGTAAGCCCGGTTTCGAGAACCCGTTCTTCATCGCCCATACGCCAGGCGTGTCTTTGAAAAAGGGCGCCGCGCGCTAGAATTCCAGCGGAACCATATTCCTCCGCCCGACCCGAAAGGTTATCCGTATGACGCAGAAAGTCACCAAGGCCGTCCTTCCCATTGCTGGGCTAGGAACGCGCTTCCTTCCGGCCACCAAGTCGATGCCGAAAGAGATGATGACCCTCGTGGATCGTCCCTTGATCCAATACGCCATGGACGAGGCGCGCGCCGCCGGGATCACAGACTTCATCTTCGTCACCGCCAAGGGAAAAGGCGCGCTGGTCGATTACTTCGACAAGTCGCCCGACTTGGAGCGGTCTTTGAAAGAGAAGGGCAAGACCGATCTCATGGAAGAGCTGGCGCGCAGTGACATGCCGTCCGGCGCGATCTCGACCATCCGTCAACAGGAAGCTTTGGGCCTTGGCCACGCCGTCTGGTGCGCAAGGCGGCTGATCGGCGATGAACCCTTTGCCGTCATCCTTCCCGACGACGTCATTATGTCCGACAAGCCTTGCCTGCAGCAGATGACCGAAGCCCATCGCGAAACAGGCGGCTGTGTCATAGCTGCGATGGAGGTCGATCCGGATCAGACCGACAAGTACGGCATCCTGTCCGTGGCCGACACCGGCGGGCGTGCGGTAAAGGTCAACGGTATGGTCGAAAAACCAGATCCCAAGGACGCGCCTTCCAACCTTGCCGTCATCGGTCGCTATATCCTGACCCCCCGCGTGCTCGATGCGCTGGACACGCAAGACCCCGGCAAGGGCGGTGAGATCCAGTTGACCGACGCCATCGCGAAACAGATCGACGGCGCGCTGGGCGTCTGGGGACTGAAGTTCGACGGGCAGCGCTTTGACTGCGGATCGAAGGCCGGGTTCTTGCAGGCCACTGTGGCCTTCGGATTGGCGCGCCCCGAACTACGGGACGATCTGGCAGGTTTCCTCAAGACCCTGAAGCTGGGCTAACATGGCGCGGCGGGCGGGGCTAACGGCGAACGCGCCCCGTCCCCTGTTGCCACCCGATCTCTGGCCCGCCTACCGCCTGCGCTGGATGCGCCGCAGGTTGCTTCTGCGGGCGCTGCGCAAGCGCCGCCAACTGACGCCGGTGATCGACCGCACAGACGCGATCCAACCCGGTGCCATCCTGATGTTCCTGTGTGTGCGCAACGAGGCGGTTCGCCTGCCGTTCTTTCTGCAGCATCACCGTGCGCTGGGCGTTGATCACGTCATCGCGGTGGACAACGGCTCGACCGACGGGACCGCGCAGATACTGGCCGATGCGCCGGATGTCTCTGTGTGGCGCACCGATGCGTCCTACCGACTGTCGCGCTTCGGCCTTGATTGGATTACGTGGCTGATGATCCAGCACGGGCATGGGCATTGGTGCCTGACGCTCGATGCGGACGAGCTGTTCGTCTACCCCAACTGGCAAACGCGCCCTTTGCCCGCGCTGACCGACTGGCTGGACCGCTCTGGCCGCGCCTCCATGGGCGCGCTGATGCTGGACATGTATCCCGAAGGCGCGCTGGAGGATGTGCCCTACATCGCGGGCACCGATCCGACGCAGGTGCTTACCCACTTCGATGCCGGCAACTATGTGATCCAGCGCCAGCAGCCGATGGGCAACCTGTGGGTGCAGGGTGGGCCGCGCGCCCGGAAGTTCTTCGCAGCGGAGCCGCGCCGCGCGCCGACGTTGCAGAAAGTGCCACTGGTGCGCTGGAATCGGCGCTACGTTTACGTCAACTCCACCCATGCCGCCCTGCCGCGCCACCTGAACGACATCTACGACGACGGAGAGTGTCTGACCGGCGCGCTGCTCCATACGAAATTCTTGGACGGCATCGCTGAGCGCTCTGCCGAAGAGTTGAAGCGGCGCGAGCATTTCGCCAACGCCGCGCTGTATGACGACTATTACAGACAGCTGATCGACGGTGCGACGCTGCATACATCGCGTTCCACCCGCTACCGCGGCTGGCGCCATCTGGAAGCGCTGGGATTGATATCGCGGGGCGGATGGCTGTGATCACCCCACGATTATGTTCAATACGTAAAAGTTGTGTTAAGGAATCCGCGACAATAAACGGCATGAAGACCGGAACAGGCACGACAGGGGTTCAGCCTTGAATATCCGAAACGTGATCCGTCGCGGTTTGCGAAGGCGTCGGTGGTATATCCGCGCGATCCGCAAGCGGCGCGACCTGCGGTCCGTATCGGTGCATCGTAAGGCCATTCGGTCCGCGCCCTGTGTCGTGATCTGCGTTCTGCGTGACGAGCGCATCCGCCTTCCCTACTTCCTGCAATACTACCGCGATATGGGGATCCAGCACTTCCTGTTCGTCGATAACGACAGCAGCGATGGCTCGCGCGAGTATCTGGCCGAACAGAAGGATTGCTCGGTCTGGACGACGCAGGCCAGCTACGCCCGCTCGCGCTTCGGGATCGATTGGGTCAATTGGCTGGGGCGACGGTGGTGCCTTGGCAAATGGGTGCTCTGCGTCGATGTGGACGAATTCTTCGTCTATCCGTTCTGCGATACCCGCCCCATCGGCGCACTGACCGACTGGCTCGACGGCTCGCAATTGAAGTCCTTCGGCACGATGTTGCTGGATATGTATCCCAAGGGGCCGATCAACGCAGAGCCCTATACTGCCGGTCAGAATCCGCTGGAGATCGCCAACTGGTTCGACAGTGGCAACTACACGGTCAGCCGCAACTGGGATTACAATTCCCTTTGGATACAGGGCGGCCCGCGCGCCCGGATGTTCTTCGCCGACGCGCCCAAAACCGCGCCTGCGCTGAACAAGGTGCCGCTGGTGAAATGGCGACGCGGCGTCGTTTTCGCGTCGTCGACGCATATGGTCCTGCCGCGCGGCCTGAACCTCGTCTTCGACGATCTGGGCGGAGAGAAAGCCTGCGGCGTCCTGCTGCACACCAAGTTTCTGTCGACGTTCGAGGCCCGCGCCAAGGCAGAGGCCGCGCGGCTGGAACACTACAAGGAAGCGCGCGAATACCACGTCTATGCCGAAGGACTGGAAGACGCCCCGGACCTGTGGTGCAAGTGGAGCGAGAAATATATCAACTGGCGACAGCTTGAGATTTTGGGGCTGATGTCGAAGGGGAACTGGGCGTGAGCGTCGGCCTTGTCATGCTGTGTCACGAGGCGCTGGAACGCGCGACACAGGTGGCGCGCCACTGGTCCGATCACGGCTGTCCCATTGTCATCCATCTGGACGCGCGGGTGCCCAAGCGCGATGCCGACGCGTTCGAGGCGTCACTGTCGGATCGCCCGAATATACGGTTTTCACGGCGCTACCCCTGCGATTGGGGCCGGTGGTCTTTGGTGAGGGCCACGCAAGAGGCTGCGACGCTTCTGCTGCAAGCGTTCCCCGATGTTTCGCACGTGTTTCTGGCGTCTGGCGCGTGTCTGCCGCTGCGCCCCGTGGAAGAGATGCGCGACTATCTTGCCGAGCGTCCCGGAACCGATTTCATCGAAAGCGCCACCACGGAAGACGTGCCGTGGACAAAGGGTGGCCTTGATTACGAACGGTTCACGCTGCGCTTCCCGTTCTCGTGGCGCAAGAACCGTCGCCTGTTCGACGCCTACGTTCGTTTGCAGCGCCGCGTGGGCTATCGCCGCCGCATCCCCGAAGGCATGGTGCCGCACATGGGATCGCAGTGGTGGTGCCTGACACGCGCGACCCTGGCTGCGATCCTCAACCACCCGCGCCGGGCAGAATTCGACCGCTACTTCCAGCGTGTGTGGATTCCCGATGAAAGCTACTTTCAGACCTTGGTGCGGCTGGTATCCGCGAATGTAGAAAGCCGCTCGCTAACGCTGTCGAAGTTTGATTTTCAAGGCAAACCGCACGTCTTCTACGACGATCACCTGCAACTTCTGCGCCGGTCCGACTGTTTCGTCGCGCGCAAGATCTGGCCCCGCGCGGACCGACTGTACGCGACGTTCCTGTCGGGCCACGCCGACGCGATGAGTGCTGCAGAGCCGAATCCCGGCAAGATCGACCGCATCTTCTCTAAAGCGATCGAGCGCCGGATCGAGGGACGGCCAGGGCTTTACATGACCGGGCGCTTCCCGCGCATCCAACGAGACAGCGCGCTGACCTGCGCGCGCTACACCGTGTTCGAAGGGTTCGGCGACCTGTTCCCCGAGTTTCAGGATTGGCTGCGGCGAACCACCGGGCTGCGCGCGCACGGGCATCTTTATGCGCCGGACCGGGCCGAGTTCGCGGAAGACCAGACCATCTTCACCGGCGCCCTGTCCGACAGCGCGACCCTGCGCGACTATAACCCGAAGGCGTTTCTGACCAGTCTGATCTGGAACACGCGCGGAGAACGGCAAGCCTTCCTGTACGGCTCGCGTGACACCGTGCCCATCGGCAGCTTCATCGCGTCGGATCCCAATGCCGAGATCATGGTGATTTCCGGCGCATGGGCCATTCCGCTGATGCGTGCTCAAATGGCTTTCCCCGATATCCGCAAGGAAGCCGCACGCCTGCAACGGATCGAGAATGAACACCTGATGGAGCTTCGTTCGGGCCACACCAAAGCGCGGGTGCAGATCTGGACGCTGGCGGATTTCGTCGAAAGCCCAGCAGAGCCATTGCAAGGCATCGTGGATGACGTTGCCGTGCGCCGGACGGGACCGATGACGGAAATGCCGCGCATGGCCGATCTGACCGGGTTCGGACAGTTCCTGCAAAACCTGCGCAACGAGGGCATGCATCCCTACCTGATGGGGGATTTCCCATCGGGCGCGGCACTCCGACGCGAAGACGCTCCGGCGAAGCCCTATATCGCGCGCGAAAACCGGTAACGAGGCACCATGGCCCAGACCTTCGATAGCTTTATCCTGCTGGCAGAGATGCGCACGGGAAGCAATTTCCTGGAAGAGAATCTGAACGCGATCCCCGGCCTGCGCTGCTGGGGCGAAGCGTTCAATCCGCACTTTATGGGGAACGCCGGGAAGACCGAATTGGCGGGACTGTCGTTGACGGAACGCGAGCGCGATCCGCTGGTGTTGCTGGACGCCATGCGTGCCAAGACCGATGGGCTGGCGGGGTTCCGCTTTTTTCACGACCATGACGCTCGCGTGCTCGAACACTGCCTGCCCGATCCGCGCTGCGCCAAGATCGTGCTGACCCGCAATCCGCTGGAGTCTTTCGTGAGCCTGCAGATTGCGCGGGCGACGAACCAGTGGCGCCTGAACGATATGAAGAATGCGAAGTCGGCCCAGATCACCTTCGACCCTGCCGCCTTCGCCGCCCATACAGAGGCGCTTCGGGCCTTTCAGGTGCGTGTTATGCGGGCACTGCAGACCTCAGGGCAGACGGCATTCTACATTGACTACGAAGATATCGGCGATCTCGATGTTCTGAACGGCTTGGCCACTTGGTTGGGCTGCGATGGGCGGATCGAGAAGCTGACGCAGAAGACAAAGGTGCAGAACCCCGATGGACTGCGCCGGAAGGTCGTGAACTACGACGACATGGTCGCCGCCCTTGGTCCGCTGGACCACTTCAACCTAAGCCGCACCCCGAACTTCGAGCCTCGGCGCGGACCGGCGGTGCCCAGTTTCGTCACACCCCCCAGTGCGCCGGTGATGTTCCTGCCGATGCCTGGCGGCCCGGTCGATGCGGTGCAGGCTTGGCTGCAGGGGATAGAGGCTGGCGATCTGGTTTCGGGACGAACGCAGAAAGACCTGCGAAAGTGGAAGCGGCAGGCTGTCGAGCATCGCAGCTTCACTGTACTGCGCCACCCGGTTGCGCGCCTGCACCACGCCTTCTGCACCCATATCCTGATGCCGGGGCCGGAGTGTCTTACGGAAATTCGCGAAACGCTGCGCAGTCAGTACGCCTTGCCGATTCCGGCTGACGCGCCAGGCGCTGGATACGACGCCAACGCGCATCGCGCCGCGTTTCTAGACTTTGCGTCCTTCGTGAAGGGCAATCTGGGAGGGCAGACGAGCCTGCGGGTCGACCCGTCATGGGCCAGCCAAAGCACAATTCTGCAAGGCATGGGGCAGGTGATCCTGCCGGATTTGGTCATTCGCGAAGACGAGGCTGTAGACCGGTTGGCAGAACTGGCCGATGCGCTGGGCTTAGACGCACCCGCCTACTTTCCTGCACCGCCGCCTGCGCCAATGCCCCTGTCAGCGATCTACGATGCAAAGGTCGAGGCTGCCGTAAAGGCGGCGTATCAAAGGGACTACATGATGTTCGGCTGGGGAGCATGGGCGGCCAGCTAGGCTCGACGCGCGATCAAGCCGCGTGAGATGCCGTGCGCTGAGTCAGAAGTGCGTGGATCGCACTTGGATCGTCATTCGCGCGTAGTGTGGTGCAAAGCTCGGGGTCACGCAGGGTGCGGCTGACCGACGCGAGTGCCTTCAGATGATCGACGCCTGCGTCTTCGGGCGCAAACAGCCCGAAGATCAGATCGACGGGCTGACGGTCGACGGCACCGAATTCCAGCGGCTTATCCAGACGTAAGAACGCGCCGTGCACACGGGCAATACCGGCCATCCGCGCGTGGGGCAGGGCAACGCCCTGTCCCACTGCTGTGGGGCCAAGTGCTTCGCGATCCATCAAGGCTTCCGATACAGCGACAGGGTCAAGACCGTAGACCTGCTCGGCCACGTCCGACAGCGTATGAAACAAGCGCTTCTTGCTCGATATAGCCGAAAGAACCCGTATCGCCTCAGGGGCGAGCAGTTGCGATAGAATCATGACTTAACCCTGAGCGCTGTGGCGGCGCTTACTGCCGCTCTATCCTGCTGAATTGGGGTCGATCCACCCGATGTTGCCATCATCGCGCCGGTAGACCACGTTGACCCCGCCTGCCTGCTTCTCGTTGCGGAACACCAGGACAGGGGCCCCGGCCAGTTCCATCTGCATCACTGCCTCTCCGACCGACAGGGACGGTATGCGCGTCTCCATCTCGGCCACGATAACGGGCGTCAGGTCGTCCGGTTCGGAATCGTCCGTCTGCTCTGTTGCGGCAAGGATATACGAGGCCGCGCCGGAAAGTTCAACGGGCTGCGACCGTTCCTTGTGGTGATCCTTCAACCGGCGCTTGTAACGGCGCAATTGCTTTTCCATCTTGGCGACCGCCGCATCGCAGGCGGCATAGATGTCATGCTCTTTCGCGCTGGCCTGCACCGTCAGGCCGGTGGACAGGTGAATGACCGTTTCACAGGCGAACGCGGGCCCGTCCTTTGAGAACACTACCAAGCTGTCTGTCGGACGGCCGGGATACTTCGCGACGACCTCGTCGATCTCGGTCTGAACATGGGCGCGCAGCGCCTCGCCGATGTCGATCTGTTTGCCGCTGATCTGGTAGCGCATGGGTCATCTCCTTCTGGATGGGGTATCCATGCCCGCAGGACCGCAAAGAGACGGTAAAGCGAACGGGCGAGGATATTGGAGTTAAACAGCTTTCAAGCTCATTCGTTCCGCCCAAGGGCTTGGAAACGATGGCCTTTTCGATGCGATCCGGGATCGGCAATACGGCTGTCATCGCATCATTTGGCGTCAGGATGTGGTGGACTGTCAAGCACTGCCGGGCTTACGACAGGCGGAAACTGTCACCAAGGTAAACGCGGCGAACATCCGGATCGGCGATCACCTCGTCCGGCGTGCCGCTCATCAGCACGCCGCCTTCGTGCAGGATGTAGGCGCGGTCCACGATCGACAGGGTCTCGCGCACGTTGTGATCGGTGATCAAAACGCCAAGCCCCCGTTCGGTCAGGTTCGCGACCAGCGACCGGATATCGCCCACTGCGATGGGATCGACGCCTGCGAAGGGTTCGTCTAGCAAAAGATAAGCGGGATCAGCGGCCAGGCAGCGCGCAATCTCTGCCCGCCTGCGTTCGCCACCGGAAAGGGCCAGTGCGGGCGTTTGGCGCAGATGCTCTATCGAAAATTCAGACAAGAGCGATTCGAGCTTGTCACGCCGCGCGTTGCGATCCGTTTCCGACAGCTCGAGGATGGCGCTGATGTTGTCTTCGACCGTCAGGCCGCGAAAGATCGACATTTCCTGCGGTAGATAACCGATCCCCATGCGCGCGCGGCGATACATGGGCAGAGTCGTGACCTCTTTTCCGTCGATGCTGACGTGCCCGCCGTCGGGAACGACAAGTCCCGCGATGGAATAAAAGCAGGTGGTCTTGCCCGAGCCGTTCGGACCCAGAAGAGCCGCGACCTCTCCACGTTGCAATTCCAGCGATACGTCACGGATCACTGGACGCTTGCGATAGCTTTTGGCCAGCCGCTCGACGACAAGGCCCGAACGGGCCTGTGGGTCGCGTCCATTCAGGGCCATCTACTGGCCGCTGGGCTCGAAGATGGTGCGCACGCGGCCTTCCATCCGACCGGTTCCTGTTTCCAGGTCAATCACCAGCCGGTTACCTGACAAGGCTGTCTGGCCTTGGGTCAGCAGCACTTCGCCGGTCATGACGACTTCGCCGCTGTCGATATCGTAAACGGCCTCTTGCGACTCGGCGGCCTCTGCGCCGTTTACCAGCGTTACGCCGCCGGTGGCATTCAGCGTCTGGATGCGCCCCAGATCCTGACCGGCATAGTTCACGAGGATGCGCTGGGCGGTCAGGCGCATTTCACCCTGGGTCACCAGCACGTTGCCGTTGAAGACCGCGGACCCGTCGTTCTGGTTTACATCCAGCTGGTCCGCCGTGACCTCGACCGGAAGTGACGTGTCTTGCGTCAAACCGCCGAAATCAACCTGCCCCTGCGCGATAGCGGGTCCAGTCAACAGAAGCAGAAGGGCGATGGGGCGGATCAGGTTCATGGTTACTCGCTTTCCGGCGTTGCGGGATCGTATACCACGCGCACCCCGTTCGTGAAGCGCATCGTTGGCGTATCGTCATTCTGGCTTAACGCCATTGCGCCCGCTTCGATCCGCCCGACCGGACCGACGCCGGTTACGGGACCGGGAGAGGCAATATCGTTCGTGGTGCCATCCACTTCCAGCGCGTCGCTTTCGACCGTGTAGCCTTGCGCATCGACGACCCGCACATCGCCCTCGACCCGGATGTCGTCATTCGCACGGCTCAGGGTGCCGCGCTCCGAGGTCAGCGTAACTTCGGCCCCGGACCGCGACGTCCAGCTGCCCGACACGGTTGTGGCGCGAGAGGTGTCTTGATCGGAAGTTCCCGGCTGTGCTTCGGCGGCGCGCAGGGTCACTGCGGCCCCGTCAGACCCGAGGCCCGCGTAATCGGGGTTCGCAATACGGCCTTCGGTCAGGATGCGGTCGATCTCGACGTCAGTGAAAGGGATGGAGTCGCCACTGCCGCGACGGTCGGCAACAAGGAACAACGTCGACAGGATCGCCAATGCCGCGAGTGGAAGCGCAACTTTCAGGCGCGCCACCCACCGAGAGTGGCGGTTGTCGAAGTGGCCTGTGCGTTTGGGGATGGAAGAGCGGCTCATGCGATCTGATGTAGCCTGCGCAGCCGCCCCGTTGAAGACTAGTGCGAGAAAATGTCGGTTTCCGCATAGCCCATCAGGTCCAGCTGGGCGCGGGTGGGCAGGAAATCGAAGCACGATTGCGCCAGCGTGGTGCGGCCCTCACGGGCAAGCCTTTGGTCCAGCACGTCGCGCAGCGCATGAAGGTGCAGCACGTCCGAGGCGGCGTAGGCGATCTGCGCGTCCGTCAGTTCGGGCGCGCCCCAGTCGGATTGCTGTTGAAACTTCGAAATATCCACGTCCACAAGTTCCTGCAGGAGCTGCCGCAGACCGTGTCTGTCGGTGTAGGTCCGCACCAGTTTTGATGCGATCTTGGTACAGTAGACCGGGGCGGCCAGCGCGCCGAAGGCATGATACATCGCTGCGATGTCGAACCGGCCGAAGTGGAACAGCTTAAGGACCAAAGGATCGGTCAGCAGACGTTCCAGATTGGGGGCGCTGGTCTGTCTGTGCGCCACCTGCACCAGATGCGCGTCGCCATCCCCCGCAGAAAGCTGCACGACGCACAGACGGTCGCGGTGCGGGTTCAGACCCATCGTCTCGCAGTCGATGGCGACGAAGCGGCCCAGGTCCAGATCGTCGGGCAGGTCGCCCTTGTGCAGATGATTGGTCATACGTTTTCCCTTCAGGCCGGCAATGGATCCTTGTTGCGCCACTTGCGCACCCGCCGTCGCCCGCCTGCGTACAGAGAGGCATAAGCCGGCACCAGCACCATCTGCAGGATGCTGGCGAACAGAATACCGAAGCCCAGCGCGACGGCGGTCGGGATCAGGAACTGCGCCTGAACGCTGGTCTCAAGGATCAACGGTGCGATACCGAAGAAAGTGGTCAGCGTCGTCAGCATCACGGCACGGAAGCGGTCCAGCGTGGCGCGGACGATGGCCTCGAACGGGTCCATGCCATCTTCCTCGTAGCTTTGAATGAAGTCCACGATCAGCAGGGCCGCGTTCACGATCACGCCAGACAGGCCGATAATTCCGAACAGCGACAGGAGGGTCAGGTTCAGACCAAGGGCTGCGTGGCCCAGCACCGCGCCGAAAAAGCCGAAGGGGATGACGCCCAGTACGATCAGCGGACGCAGGTAAGAGCCGAAGGCCAGCGCCAGCGTGGCGTAGATCGCGAACAGCGCGAGGCCGAAATTACGCCCCAGCGCGGCACCGAAGCGCGCGCTTTCCTCTTGCTCGCCGCCGGTCGAGACGCGCAGCCCGGTGTAGTCCTGTTCCAATTGCGGCACGACCTGCTGCAACAGATAGCTGGTCTCCGCGCCGCCGGTCGTGACCGCCTCGTCCACATCGGCCTGCAACTGCGTGATCGCGCGCCCGTCGATGCGGGTGATCGAGGTGGGCGCAGGCTGGAACGTCAGGTCCGCCAGCAGCGTGATGGGCACGAAGCCGCGCTCTTCGCCCTCTCCCACCGGGACCTGTAGCGCCAGAAGATCGGCGACTGAATCGCGCTGGTTCGGGGCAAGGCGCAACCGTATATCGACCTCTTCGCGGTTACGGGCGATCTGGTCCACCACGGTGCCGAAGAACGCCGCGCGTACCTCGTTGGCCAGCGACTCCAGCGTCACCCCGTAGCTGCGGGCGGCAGGCTTCAACGACAGCGCGATCTCTTGCGCGGCAGAGGTGGCATCGTCGCGGATGTCGAACACGCCGGCACGCGATTGGAGTGCGCCGCGCAGCCGGGCCGTGGCTTCGTCCCGCACCTCTTCCGTGTCCGCCGCGATCTGAAGCGTGACGGCGGCACCGACACCGACGACAGAGGATGAGAAGATCACTTCCTTCGCGCCCGGCACTTCGCCCACCGCCTGACGCCACGCGTTCTTGAACGCCTCGGCGGTCAGGTCGCGCGTCTGCGCATCGGCCAACCGCGCTTCGATGGTGGCGGCCGAGCTGGAGCTGGACCCACCTTCGCCTGCAGAAAAGCCGATTGTGACGGCGACCGTTTCCAGCACATCCGGTGCGCCAAGGTCTTCCGCCGCTTGCTCTGCAGCGTCCGAGAATTGCAGTGCGCGCGCGCGGGTTTCCACCTCGCTCGTGCCTTCGGGCAGTTGCAGTTGTGCGGTAACGAAGTTCCCCTCGATCGACGGGAAGAAGATGAAGCGCACCACGCCGCCAGAGATCAGACCGACGGTCGCCACGGCCACCGCGACGCAGCACACTATGGCGAAGATCGGGTGCCGAACCGATCCGGTGACGATCGTGTTCAAAGGGCCGTCGCGGAAGCGGGTGAACCCCCGGTCGACCCACTTGCGCAACGCTTCCGTCACGCGGCGCGGGGAATAGCGGCGCGGTTTCGTAAGACGGATACGCTTGAGGTGATGTGGCAGGATGAAGAAGCACTCGACCAGCGACATGAACAAGATGAAAATGACCACCGCCGCGATGGGCGAGATGAAAGAGCCGGAAGAGCCGGGCAGAACCAAAAGCGGCGTAAAGGCCAGGATCGTCGTCGTCACGGAAAAGGCGATGGGCCGCCAGACCCGCAGGATGCCCCGCTTGGCGGCCCCCGATGGATCGGCGTCCTTTTCCAATTCCGCATAGGCGTTTTCGCCCACGACGATGGCGTCATCGACCACGATCCCCAGCGCCAGAACGAAGCCGAACAGCGACAACTGGTTGATGGTTGTCCCGAAGAATTGCATGGGGATGAAGGCGCCCACGAAGGACACGGCAACGCCGAACGCGACCCAGAACGCCACGCGCAGGTCAAGGAACAGCATCAGGATCAGGACGATCAACGCGGCCCCGATGGCGCCGTTCTTCGCCAGAAGGTCGATCCGGCCCTGCAAGCTGGCCGCCTCGTCCCGCCACAGCTCTGCGGTGACGCCGGGGGGAAGGGTGGGGCGCAATTGGTTGTCCACGTAGCTTTTCGCGGCATCCGCGACCGTCAGCACTTGCTCTGCGCCCGAACGCCGGACGGTGATGAACACACCCGGCTGGCCCGCGACGGTGGCCGAGATGTTATCTTCCGCCAAAGTGTCCGTAATCGCCGCGATGTCTTCCAGCGTAACGCGCCCGCCAGAGGGACTGGAGAACAGCACCTTGCTGCGCAGCGCGTCGGCGGTTTCGGCCTCTCCGATGGTCCGCACCTGAATGTCGGCGGTGCCGGTGTCGATGCTGCCACCCGACAGGGACACCGACTCGGACGCGATGATCTGCCCCAACTCGGTCAGCCCAAGTCCGTAGCTGCGCAGCGTGGCGCGATCTACCGTCACTTCGATCAGATCGGTGGGGATGCCGGATATTTCGACCTGGCTGATTTCGGGCAGGCGCGTCAGGTCATCGCGCGCGACTTCGGCGAGCGATTTCAACGCAGTGCGTGACACGTCTCCGTAAAGCACGAATTGCACAGCGGTCTCTGGCGTGTCGCGCTCGGACACACGGGGCGTTTCGGCCTGCGACGGAAAGGTCGTGATGCGGGAGACTTCGGTTTCGATGTCATCCTTGACGGTCTGCACCGACGCCCCGCTGGTCAGCTCGGCAGTGACGGTGCCTAGGCTGGGAGAGGCTGTGCCGGTCAGCTTGCGCACGCCTTCCAGCCCCTGCAGGCGTCCTTCGATGGGGATCAGGATCGCGTCAGAGACTTCGGTGGGTGTGGCGCCGGGGTAGGCGACCTCTACCGTGACCGCATTCGTTGCGATCTCTGGAAAGGTCCGGATCGTGGTGGACAGTGCTGCGGCGATGCCGGCGACGATCATCACGATCATCAACAGGTTCGCGGCGACCGAATTGCGGATGAACCACGCGATGATGCCCTGCATCGCCTAGTTTTCCCCGTTTTCGCCGGAATCGTCGCGGTTGCGCTCCAGCCGCACTTCCGTGCCGTCGACGGCGGCTGCGATTTCCGACGTCAGCACTAGCGCATCAGAGGACAGGTCTGCCGCTTCGACGACGACGCTGTCGTCCTGCCGGGTCAAGACAGTCACCTCGTGGCCGACCAAGGCTCCGTCGCGGACTTCCCAGATGCGGTTATCGCCTTTCAACGCCTGTGCCGGAAGCCGCAGCGCGGTGCGGCGCGATACGTCGATGGGCAACTCCAATTCGACCAGTTCGCCCACGCGCAAGGGACGGCCGTCGCGCTCCATGCTGAACGGGTCGGGCACCTGCACCAGCAACGGCACGGTGCGGGTATTCTCCGAGATTTCGGGGCCGATAGCGTCGACCACGCCGATGGCGATCACCGGGCGGTCCGTATCGCCCACCGCCGCCTGCCCGGTGCCGCGCAGAAGAACGCGGCCACCCAGGGCCAGTTCGGGCGTGCCCAGCAGAGCTATGTCGCGCGGCGTCAGTCCCAGTTCGACCTCAACGGCGGCACGAGCGACCAAGGTGCCCAGCTCCATTCCCGCAGTCGCCAGATCGCCGACGTCGGCCCCGGCTGCGGTCACCAGCGCATCGAAGGGGGCTTCTATGGTGGCGTCCTCCAACTGGTTCTGCGCATCGATAAGGTCGGCCTGCGCGCTGGCCAGTTGGGCCTGCTGATTGGCAACGGCGACGATGGCATCTTGCAGAGCGGCTTCTGAGGCGAAGTTGTCGTCTTCCAACTGCGATTGACGGTCGCGATCCAGTTCGGCTGCCGCAAGGGCGGCTTGCGCCTGCGCAACCTGCGCCTCCGCTCGGCTGACAGAGGCTTCAAGACGCTGCGTTTCAAGTGTGATCAGCACGGTGCCGGCGTCGACCATCTGTCCACGCTGAAAGCTGTCGGCGACCGTTTCGATGCGGCCTGCAATCTGCGCCGCGACCGTCACTTCGGCCAGCGGACGCACGAAGCCCGTTTGCCGGATATACACTCGATCCGCGCGTTCGACTTTGGCGGCGGTGACAAGGGGCGGCGGTGGCGGTTCGGCAGCTTCGGCCTCTCCCCCAGAGGTCAGGAAAAAGTAGGCCCCGACGCCCGGCCCCAGCACGATCAGGCCAAGGATGCCGAAGATCCACCACGGCCAGCCGCCATCACCTTCGTGGGTCGCATCGCCGGTAATCTCATCGGCCATCGTCAGTTCCTTCCCGAACGATCAGCGCGGCCCCATCGCCCGCGTCGGACACCCGGTCCAACGCTGCGCTGCGTGTCGCGCCATCAGGCGTGCGGTAGATCAGCCGCCCGGTCAGGGGATCCCCGAGTGTCAGCAAAATCGTTATCGCGCGGCCAAGGTCGGTGCCGTCGGCAGAGCGGACGGGGCGACCGGGCAGCGTCGCAAGGTTCAGGCTATCGTCGGTCTGCATGTCACTCAGATCGATATCCATCCCGCCGGAAACTGTACGCGGCGGCAGCGATATGATCCGGCCCGGCGGTGTTGTGGGCGTCGGGTCCAGCGACGCGCCACGCGGCGGGCCGGGCTGGGCCTCTTCCGCTTCGGGCGGTGCTTCGATTGCGGCTTCGTCCACCGGGGAGGGGCCGCTGTCTGTTTCCAAGATATCTTCGACCGCGGTGTCGGCGTTTTCGGCGTCAGAGGTCGATTGAGGGCTGGTTTGCTCAGTGGCCTCCGACGGCTCAGTTCCCGCGACCCTGACCTGATCGTCGTCTATCTGCTCCGCGACCTCGGTCGGGTCTTCAGGGATGTCCGGCGTGTCCGGGCGCTCTTCCACCGCCGGTGTCGCCTCGGTGCCGTCCGTTCCCTGTGCCAGCAGCGCGTCCAGATCGTCGGGCCGAAGGACGGCGTCGATGCCGTGGATGGTGGCCAGCCCGCCATCAAGGTTCGGCACCACCAGCTGCGCCGTGGTTCCGGAGGGGCCGGTGAACGTGACGCCACCGCCCGCCGCGACCGTGATCGTCGCGCCGTTCTGGGCGGTCAGCTCGCGGGGCAGGGACGCCGCGTCGAGCGGGCGGCCGGGGATCAGGTGCAACTGGACGACGGCATCCAAAGCGTCCGGTGCGTCATCAAGGTTCGGGTCGAATGCTGCGACAGCGGCATCGGTCGGGGCCAGGACCATGCCTGCCAGTTCTGCATCGCGGTCCAGACCGGCTTGCCGCACCACGTCGGCGAAAGCCGGGAAGCGCGCGTCGAGCGTTTCCATGACACCCTGCGCCGTGGCCGGTGCTGCAAGCGTTATCGCGAACGAAACGACGGCCAACGCAAGTTTGAAGGATCGGGGCACGATGATCATGTTCGGCGAATTAGGACAGTGCCGGACGAAGTCAGCACGCTGCGCGACCCATTCACAGCCGTTTGCACTTGAGCCTTGGGCTAAATCGCTTGATGAATGGCAACAATTCTACGCGTGAGGTCCGATGTCGCTGATCCTGATCGTGCTTGTCCCTTTCCTGGGCGCTTTGCTTCCCGCTTTGATGTCGCGGGCGGGGCGCGGCACCTGTGCGTTGACGACACTGGGCGTCACTCTCACGGCGTTGGTCGGTCTGATCAGTCAGGCGCCAACGGTGCTGGGTGGCGAGACGGTGATGGCGCGCGTGGACTGGTTGCCCGATCTGGGGCTGAACCTGTCGCTGATGCTGGATCCGCTGGGCCTGTTCTTTGCGACGTTGATCCTGGGGATCGGCTGCCTCGTCATCATCTACGCGCGCTACTACCTGTCGCGAAACGACGATATGGGAGAATTCTTCACCTACCTGCTGCTGTTTCAAGGCGCGATGGTAGGTATCGTGCTGTCGGACAACGTATTGGTTTTGTTGATCTTCTGGGAGCTGACGTCCCTGTCGTCGTTCCTGCTGATCGGCTACTGGAAGCACACCGCCGACGGGCGACAGGGCGCGCGGATGGCACTGACCGTGACCGGCATGGGCGGTCTGGCCCTGATCGGCGGAATGCTTCTGCTGGGCCGCATCGTGGGCAGTTATGATCTGTCGGTCATCCTGGAGAACCGAGAGGCGATCCAGGCCTCGCCGCTCTACGTGCCCGCGCTGTTGCTGATCCTGCTGGGCTGCTTCACGAAATCCGCGCAGTTCCCGTTCCACTTCTGGCTGCCGCACGCTATGGCCGCACCCACGCCGGTGTCGGCCTATCTGCACTCTGCCACCATGGTGAAGGCGGGCATCTTTCTTGTCGCGCGATTGTGGCCCGTGCTGTCGGGAACCGAGATTTACTTCTGGCTGGTCGCAGGCGCGGGCCTGATCACGATGGTGATCGGCGCGGTTGTCGCGGTGTTCAAGGATGACCTGAAGGCGCTGTTGGCGTTTTCCACGATTAGCCACCTTGGCCTGATCATGTTCCTTCTGGGGACCGGCACGTCTTTCGGAGCCGTTGCCGCCGTCTTCCACATCTTCAACCACGCGACGTTCAAGGCGGCGCTGTTCATGGTCGCGGGGATCGTCGATCACGGGGCACATACGCGTGACATCAAGCGGTTGGGCGGATTGCGGGTGTTGATGCCTGTCACTTTCGTGATCGCCGCGGTCGCGTCCCTGTCGATGGCGGGGATCCCGCTGTTCAACGGCTTCGTCTCGAAAGAGATGATGCTGGAAGAGGCGGCGCATACCCAGATCTTCGATATCTACTATCTGGTCCTTGGCATAGCGACCTTCGGCGCGCTTTTCTCGGCCGCCTATTCGTTCCGCTTTTTGGGCCACACCTTCCTTGGACCCAAGCGCGACGATTATCCCGACCATCCCCATGACCCAAGCGTTGGAATGTGGGGCCCGCCCGCGTTCCTGTGCATCTTCGTTCTGCTGGTCGGTATCCTGCCGTGGGTGGCCGAACCCGGCGTGTTCTTCGTGTCCGAGGCCGTGCTGGGCAGCGCGGGTGCGATCCCCGAAGACCTGCACCTGAAGCTGTGGCACGGTCTGACGCCAGCGCTTTACGCCTCGATCATCGCGGTCGGCGGGGGCCTGCTGCTTGTTTTGCTGTTCACACCGTTCGAGAAGCTGTGGAGCGTCCTGCCGGTGCCTTTCGCCAAGTCGATCTTCGACCGGATCATCGCCGCTTTCGTGGCGCTGGCGCGGGGCATCTCTGATCCGCTGCACGACGGCGCGTTCACGCGCTTCGCTGCGATCTTCGCCGTCGCCGTGCTGGCGCTTGCGGGGCATGGCTGGCTGACCGGGACCGTGGCTCCCGCCGCGCGAGCACCACTTCCCATCGGACCGGTGGCTGCTGCGGGCTGGTTGATGCTGGTCGCGGCCGCCTTGGGACTGGTCTTCTTCCATCGCAATCGGTTGTTCGCCCTGATTCTGATGGGGATCGTCGGGTTAATGGTGTCGGTGGGCTTCGCCCTGTTCTCTGCGCCTGACCTTGCGATGACGCAGATCTCTGTCGAGGTCGTGACGATCATCCTGCTGCTTCTGGCGCTGAACTTCCTGCCCAAGGATACGCCCGTCGAATCGAGCATGTTCCGCCGTCTACGCGACGGTGGTATCGCGATTATCGGCGGTCTGCTGACGGCTGGGCTGAGCTATCACTTGATGCTGGGTGATTTCGTCGAGCAGTCGATCAGCCAGTATCATCTGGACAACAGTTACAAGGGCGGCGGTGGCACGAACGTCGTCAACGTGATCCTCGTGGATTTCCGGGGCTTCGATACCTTCGGAGAGATCATCGTGCTGGGCATTGCCGCCGTGGTCATCTTCGCGCTGACGCAGGCGCTTCTGGGGCAGGTGCGCGGCAAGCTGCTGCACCGCGCGTCGGACATGCCGCTGGCCGGCGACATGCATCCGCTGATGATGGTGGTACTGACGCGGGTGATGATGCCGGTGGTGCTGGTCGTCGGCGTGTTTATCTTTCTGCGCGGTCACAACCTGCCGGGCGGTGGCTTCATCGCCGGACTGGTCGTCGCCATCGCGGTGTTGATGCAATACATGGCTTCGGGCTTCTACTGGGCCGCCGAACGTCAACGGTATCCCTACCACGGCATTATCGGCGCGGGCGTTCTGGTGGCGGGTCTGACCGGGATCGGCGCGTGGTTCACGGGCCATCCGTTCCTGACGTCGTCCTTCACCTACCTGACGATCCCGCCCCTGCATGAGTTCGAGGTCGCCAGCGCCATCGGCTTCGATCTGGGCGTGTTCCTCGCGGTACTGGGTGCGGTGATGCTGAGCCTAGAAAGCTTCGCCCGCCTTGCCCGACGAAGAGACCAGAAAGACAGCGAGCACGCGATGGACATCGACCCAAGTCGAGACGAACAGGAAGAGGAGGACAGCTGATGGAACTGCTCGTCGCGTCCGCCATCGGGGTCCTGACCACATCGGGCCTGTATCTGACCATGCGCCTGCGCACCTTCCCGGTGATCCTTGGCATCTCTTTGCTGACCTACGCGGTGAACGTGTTTCTGTTCGCCAGCGGACGGTTGGTGTTGAACCAGCCGCCGATCCTGCAGGACGGCGTGACGCAATACACCGACCCGCTGCCACAGGCGCTGGTTCTGACGGCCATCGTGATTTCCTTTGGGATGACCGCTGTTCTGGTGGTCGTGGCGATGGGCGCCTATTTGCATGCAGAGGATGACCACGTGAACTCCCCAGCCGACCCGGACCGGGAGCCTGCGGAATGAGCCATTGGATCGTTATGCCCGTGCTGCTGCCCGGTCTTCTGGCGGCATTGATCGTTCTGGCCGCGCGGCATCATATCGTCGTGCAGCGTACCCTGTCGCTGGCCGGAACGGTGACGCTTCTTTTCATCGCCGCCGGGCTGGCGTGGGATGCCTCGGACGGATCGGTCGGCGTCTACCTTCTGGGCGATTGGCAGGCCCCCTTCGGCATCGTTCTCGTGGCCGACCGGCTGTCCACCTACATGGTGCTGCTGGCCGCGATCCTTGCCACGCTGGTTCTTTTGCACGCCATCGGCGGCGACTGGGACCAGCGCGGACGGCATTTCCACGCGCTTTACCAGTTCCAGCTGATGGGGATCATGGGGGCGTTCCTGACCGGAGACGTGTTCAACCTATTCGTCTTCTTCGAGATCCTGCTGATTGCGTCCTACGGCCTGGTCATCCACTCCGGCGGGCGCGTTCGGTTGCGGGCGGGCGTGCAGTACGTGCTGTATAACCTGCTCGGCTCGACGCTTTTCCTTTTCGCGCTGGGCACGATCTACGCGGAGACCGGAACGCTGAACATGGCGGACCTTGCAGGGCGCGTCGCGGCCATCGACGCCGACGGAAGTGCGGCGATCCGCGTCGCTTCTGTCCTGCTGCTGCTGGTCTTCGCGGTGAAGGCCGCGCTTGTGCCCCTGCACTTCTGGCTGCCGTCGGCCTATGCAAACGCGCCCGGCCCCGTGGCGGCCCTGTTCGCGATCATGACGAAAGTGGGCGCCTACGCGATCATCCGAGTCTACACCCTGATCTTCCCGTCCGATCTTGCACTGACCGAAGGATTGCACAGCACGTGGCTGCTGCCGCTGGCGATCCTGTCGCTGGCCATCGGCATGATCGGCGTGCTGGCCGCGCGCAGGTTGGATCGGTTGGTGGCGTTCTCTGTCATCGGGTCGATGGGCATGGTGATGATCGCCATCGCCTTGATGACGGCGGACGGTATCACGGCAGCGCTATATTATATCGCGCATTCCACCTTCGCGACGGCGGCGCTGTTCCTGCTGGTCGACGTGTTCGAGAACCGCCGCGGCGACGAAGGCGCGCGGATCGAGGCGGCGCGTCCCATCGCAGGCTCGGCCTATATCGCAGGGCTATTCTTCTTGGCCGCGATCGCGATGACCGGCCTGCCGCCACTGTCTGGCTTCGTCGGCAAGCTGCTGATCCTGGATGCCAGTTACGAGTCACCGCTGGTTGTCTGGGTCTGGGCAACGGTGCTGGCCACTTCGCTCATCGCCGTCGTCGGTTTTGCCCGCGCGGGATCGACAATCTTCTGGAAATCTTCCGAGGTCGAGATGACGACCGAGGACGAGTCCGAAGCCAAGAAAGCCGCGGCCGAAATCCACGAAGATGTCGGCCCACCACCTATACTGCCGGTCATCGCGACGGGCAGCTTCGTGGCCCTGCTGGCCGCGATGACGGTCTTCGCAGGCCCGATGACCGACTATCTGCGCGCGACCACCGCGCAGCTGATGTCGCCCCAGCCCTATATCTCGACCGTGCTGGGCACGCCCGGCAAAGAGATCAAGACGGAAGAGGAGGCGCACTGATGATCAAACGTCTGTTCCTTGCCGTCTTCCCGCACCCGATGCTGACGCTGATTCTCGTACTGGTCTACGTGCTGTTGACCAACAGTTTCGGCATCAATTCCTGGGTCATGGGGTTGGTTCTGGGGGTCGTGGTGCCAATTGCGACGCATGCCTATTGGCCCGACCGCCCGCGCACGCCAAAGCCATTCAAGCTTCTGGCCTACATGATCCTCGTGATCTGGGATATCCTTGTTGCCAACGTGAAGGTCGCCTTCATCGTCCTGTTCCGGTCGAACGCCAACATGCGCTCGCACTGGGTCGTCGTTCCGCTGGACCTGAAGTCTCCCGAGGCGATTACCCTTCTGGCCGGGACGATCACGCTGACGCCGGGCACGGTCTCGGCCGACCTGTCGGACACCGGGCGCTGCCTTCTGGTGCACGCGCTGGACACCGCAGACCCCGAGCAAGAGGCGAAGGACATCAAGCATCGCTACGAACGGCGCCTGAAGGAGATCTTCGAATGATGGATACAGCACTGGCCGTCGCGTTCGTTGCCGTAAGCCTGGCCCAGATCATGGCGATGGTGCGCTTGATCAAAGGCCCTGCCATCGGCGACCGCATCCTTGCCATCGACACGATGACGATCAACGCCATCGCCTTGCTTGTCCTGCTGGGCATTTGGGGTGGCACGCAGCTTTACTTCGAAGGCGCGTTGATCTTCGCGATGCTGGGCTTCATCTCGACGGTCGCTTACGCGCGGTTCGTCTTGCGCGGGGATATCATCGAATGATGCAGATCGCTGAAATCGCCGTCGTCGTGGCCCTGCTGTCCGGCGCGTTCTTCGTCTTCGTCGGCTCTATCGGCCTGTTGCGGCTGGACACGCCGATGAAGCGTCTGCATGCGCCCACGAAAGCGGGCACGCTTGGGGTGGGTTCTTTCCTGCTGGCGTCGATGATTCACTCCTTCGCCACCGGAGAGGGGTCGTTGCACGAGCTTCTCGTCATGGCGTTTATCTTCGTGACGGCACCGATCTCGGCGAATTTCATCGCCAAGGTGAACCTGCACCGCGAAGATACCGACCCGACGCCTCCGCCCCCCGCCGATCGCACCTGGGCGACCTTCGACACGGATGAGCGGACGGAAAAGCTAGTCGTCAAGTAAAGCGTCGATCTCGGACCGATCCGGCATAGACGGTGCCGCGCCCGCTCGGGTCACCGATATCGCGGCGCAGGCATTGGCGAAAGTCAAGGCCGCGTCCATGTCTCGCCCCTCGGCCAATGCTACCGCAAGCGCCCCGTTGAACGCATCTCCGGCACCCGTCGTCTCGACCACCGGCCCCGCGTTCCGCGCCGCCACGTGCAACGTGCGCGCGCCATCATGGAACAGCGCGCCCTGAGCACCCAGCGTCACGATGACCGCACCGACTCCCCGCGCGATCAAGGCCTTCGCGGCGCGTTCGGCATCGTCCGGCCCGGTGACTGTGATGCCGGTCAGCAACTCCGCTTCGCTTTCGTTCGGCGTGACCAGATCGCACAGCGCCAGCATCTCGTCGGACAATTCGGCGGCGGGGGCGGGGTTCAGGATTGTCCGCACGCCAGCCTTTCGCGCGATCTGCAACGCGTGCTGTGCGGCATCCAGCGGTTGCTCCAGCTGACAGACAAAAACGCGCGCGGCGCGGATCGTATCGCCCCAGCGATCCACATCGGCGGCAGAGATCGCACCCGCCGCGCCCGGCGCCACTATGATCGCGTTATCGCCCGTCGCGCTGTCCAGAAAGATGAACGCCGCCCCGGTTGGCTGATCCGCAACCCGATCCCCTGAAAACCCGACGCCTGCGTCGGACCACGTGGCCATCGCCATATCACCGAAGGTGTCCGTCCCGATTTTCGAGCAGAACGCCACAGATCCACCCGCGCGGGCCGCAGCCACTGCTTGGTTCGAGCCCTTGCCGCCGGGGTTCAGCGCGAAGCCATCCCCCAGCAAGGTCTCTCCCATGATCGGCAGCCGCGACGCGCGGAAAGCGACGTCGGCGGCGAAGATGCCAAGGATCGCGATGTCGGCCATGGGGCCCTCCGTGTTCAGTACGCCCGCAGTGTGCCCGCAAACAAAAGGGACCGGAACCGCTGTTGCGCGATCCCGGTCCCTTCACCGTTCTAAAAATACCTGCCCGGCTTAATCCAGATGCGGGAAGATCCGATCCGGCGTCGCCGGGTAGTCGCGGATTCGAACGCCACACGCGTTGTAGATCGCGTTGGTGATCGCGGCGCCGGCACCTGCCAGACCCAACTCGCCGATGCCCTTGGTTTGCATCGGGTTGGCGTGGTCGTCACGCTCTTCGACGAACAGTACCTCCAGGTCACCCACATCCAGGTTCACCGGGATATGGTATTCCGCCAAGTCGTTGTTCACGACGTGACCGGTGCGGTGATCGTGCTCGATCGCTTCGTGCAGCGCGGTGCCGATACCCCAGATCTGACCGCCCCAGACTTGGCTCTGCGCGGTCTTCTCATTTAGGATTCGACCGGCGGCCATGGCGGCCAGCATACGGCGTACGCGTACCTCTCCGGTAACGCTGTTCACCGCGACTTCCGCGAAATGCGCACCGTAGCCAGCCTGGTGGAAGTCTTCGGCCGTATCACCCGGCTTCAGGTGGCCTTCCTCGACCATCGGGCCGTCCATCAGTTCGGCCAGCGGGCGGCGGTTGTTGCCACCGGTCGCGACACCGTCCTGCAGGCGCAGATCATCCACCGAACAGCCCAAGCGGTCCGCCAGCTTCTTTCGGATGCCCTTGGCACCCAAGAACACGGCGGACCCGGCAGAAGACGCGCCCCAAGAACCGCCCGAACCGGGACCTTCCGGCAAATCGGTATCGCCGAGCTGGACGGTGACCTTCTCGGTCGGGATACCCAGCATCTCTGCCGCGATCTGGCCAAGGATGGCGTAGGTGCCGGTGCCGATATCGGTCATGTCCGTTTGAACAAGCGCCGTGCCATCGGGGTTCAACGTGACCAGCGCGCGGCTTTCCATCAGGATATTCGTCCGCGCGGACGAAGCAACGCCCATGCCGATATACCATTCGCCCTCACGCCGTTGCTTCGGCTCCTTACGCTCGGACCAACCGAACGCGTCGGCCCCCTGACGCAACGCGTCTTCCAGCGCACGGGACGAGAACGGCTTGCCGTTTTCGGGATGTTTCTCCGGGATGTTCTTGATGCGCAACTCGATGGGATCGATGCCGACGGCCTCGGCCAACTCATCCATCGCGTTTTCCAAAGCGAGCATGCCCACGGCTTCACCGGGCGCACGCACGGACCCACTGGCGGGGCGGTTCAACACGCCAAGGTTCTGCGCGATCTTCCGGTTCTCGCCGCCATACAGAAAATGCGTCGCGATAGAGACCGGCTCTGCCAGCCCCTCTTCCGGCAGGTTCGACTGCCAATCGTCGTGACCGATGCCGGTCAGGGTGCCGTCCTTGTCGGCGGCCAGACGCACGCGCTGCTTGGTCTCGGTGCGCTCGACGATCATCTCGAACACGTGGTTGCGGTGCAGAACGACGCGAACCGGACGGCCAAGCTGCTTGGCCGCGACGGCTGCGGCGATGCACGACACGTCGATCCCCAGTTTCGAGCCGAAACCACCGCCGATGTAGGGGGCCAACAGACGGACGTTCTTCACGTCGATCCCCAGCGAATCGGCCAGTTCCTGCTTGTTGTAGTTCAACATCTGCAAAGAGCCGCGGACGGTGACCTTATCGCCCTCCCATTCCGCGACAGCGGCATGGGGCTCCATCGCCGCCGAGTTGTGGGACGCCGTGGTGAAGGTCGCATCGACGCTGAACGCCGCGTCCGACATGGCCTGATCCAGATCACCCTGGTCGACGGTGCCATCCTGCTCTTCGAACGTGGCGTCCTCGAAGACGGCCTTCACGTCGTCATCGGTGGTGTAATCCACCTTCAGTGCCTTCGCGATGTCGCGCGCTTGTTCAAGCGTTTCGGCGACCACGACGGCGATGGGCTGGCCGAGGTAAGAGATCTTGTCGCCCGGCTGGATCGGGTTGGTGCCTGCGGTGCCCTGCGCGGAATTGCGGGGCATCTTGTCGGTGTAGACGCCAAGAAAGCCCGGCATGCCCTTCACCGAAGACTCGTCGATCGTGTAGGTGCCTTTGCTGATCCCGGCGCGGACCATGAAGCCCTCGGCCATGTTCGGCAGGTTGTATTCTGCGGCATATGTCGCGGTGCCCGACACTTTCAGCGGCCCTTCGGGACGCTCCATCGGCTTGGTAATCGCGCCTTGGCCGGTTTCATCCAGAAGGTGCGGCTGCACCTTATCCATCTTGAGTTGTTCGGTCATTGTTGGGTCACTCCCGTCAGGTCGCCCAAAACCGCCTTCAGAACGCGGCGGGTGAGCGGAATCTTGAAATCGTTGTCGCCGGAGCCCTTGGCATCGGCGAGCAGGACGTCGGCGGCTTTGTCGAAAAGCGCGTCGGACGGCTTTTCGCCGACCAGCACATCTTCGACAGCGCTGTCACGCCAAGGCCGGGGGCCAAGGCCGCCGAAAGCCAGACGCGTTTCGCCGATCGTATCGCCGTCCATCTCCAGCGAGGCGGCAACAGAGACCAGTGCGAAGGCGTAGGATGAGCGGTCACGCACCTTACGGTAAACCTGCCGACCCTTGGGCTTTTCGGGCAGATTAACGGCGACGATCAGATCGCCGTCTTCCAGCACTGTCTCTTTTTCGGGTGTGTCGCCGGGCAGAAGATACAGCTCGTCCAGCGTCAGCAGCTTGGTCTCGCCTTGCGTGCCTTCGACCTCGACCCGCGCATCAAGGGCGCGCATGGCGACGGCCATGTCGGACGGATGCGTGGCGATGCAGGATTCCGACGTGCCCAGAATTGCGAGGATGCGGTTCACGCCGTCTTTCGCGGGACAGCCAGAGCCGGGATTGCGTTTGTTGCAAGCCTGCGTGGTGTCGTAGAAATACGGGCAGCGTGTGCGTTGCAGCAAGTTGCCGCCGGTGGACGCCTTGTTGCGCAACTGGCCGGATGCACCAGCAAGCAGGGCACGAGACAGCATCTCGTAGTCGCGGCGGATCACAGGGTGGGCGGCCAAGTCGGAATTGGTGACCAGTGTACCGATACGCACCGAGTTCTCGGCTTCCTCGATCTCGGTCATATCCAGTCGGGTGATGTCGACCAGCTTTTCCGGCGTCTCGATCTGGTGCTTCATCAGGTCCAGAAGGTTCGTCCCCCCGGCGATGATGCGCCCCGATTGGGCGGCGGCGTGGTCTTCGGCGCGGACGTAATCAAACGGCTTCATTCTGCGGCCTCCTTCTTCGTCAGGCCTTCGTCGGGTGCAGCCTCTGTGATGGCATTGCAGATGCCCTGATAGGCGGAACAGCGACAAAGGTTGCCGCTCATCCGCTCTTTCAGTTCCTCACCCGTCAGCGTCGGGGCGTCTTGCAGGCTGTCCGACACGTAGGACGGCCAACCGGCCTCGATCTCTCCGATCATGCCCTTGGCGGACACGATCTGGCCAGGGGTGCAGTAGCCGCACTGGTAGCCGTCGTGCTTGACGAAAGACTTTTGCAGCGGCGACAGGTTGCCGGGCTGGCCCATGCCTTCGATGGTCGTGATCTCGTCGCCTTCGTGCATCACGGCCAGCGCGAGGCAGGCGTTGATGCGGCGGTCATTGACCAGAACCGTGCAGGCACCGCATTGGCCATGGTCGCAGCCCTTCTTCGAGCCGGTCATGTCCAAGTGATTGCGCAGCGCATCCAGCAGGGTGGTGCGGGGGTCGACGTCGAGCGGTTTTTGCTCGCCATTGATCGAAAGAGTGATCTGCATGGGGGGGGCTCCTGATGGATCGTTCACCCCGTCAAACCCACAGGCCAGTCATTGTTCCGTGCTGCGTCATGCCGTCGCCTAGATCGGCAAGGCGTTCGTCTCGCCGCTGTCTTCTAGCTGCCAACGCGCGTCCCAATTTTCCCCGGTGCGGCGCAGCAGAAGGTAGTTGCGTTCGGCGGTGTAGGGGCGGGTCTTGTCCGGCAGGCCGTGCAGCCGGATGGGATGGCCCTTCAGCGGAGCTTCTCCCAGCTTGGCCAGAAGGCTGAGGCATGTCGCCAGCGCCTCGCGGGGCGCGGGGTGCGAAATGCCGGAGGCGACGAGTTGATGCAGCGGGCCGGTGTCCGTCCTCATCGTGGCGCGCATGGCAAGGTGGATTTCGCCGGACAAGACGGTGACGCGCCGGTCGCCTTCGTCATGCAATTTCATCAACGCAGACAGGAATCTCTGCCATTCGGCGCGGTGCGCATAGCTTTGCCACTGGTCGCGCAGGTCGTCTTCGTAGTCTTCCATTCGCGGTGTCAGCTTCATCGCCCGCTCGACCAGCGACAGGCGCGGGCCAAGTGCGGGCACGGAAGAAATCACGAAGGTGCGGTTCTGCGTATCCTGCAGCGCCGGGCGGAAGGCGGCCCACGCGTCGTCCGACATGATCTTGCGCTTGTCGCGCGTGGCGCGCAGGTCCGGGGCGACGATGGTGACGCCGGGCAGATCGACACGCCAGCTAAGGGCTTCTGATCCTTGCAGGCAAATCTCGGGCCGCTCGGTCCGGGTGCAGCCGAACTGGAACAGCAGGTAGGCTTCGCGCGCGGCGGAATAGAGCACCTTTGCTACGTCACTGGTCTGCGCGCGGCGGCGCAGCGATCCCCAGCCGTCGCAGATGTCGTGGTCATCCCAGACGCACAAGCTGGGTACCCGCGCGACAACATCGGCGAATCCCGCCTGAGCCCATTGCGTGGCATACCGCTCGAAGAAGGCCTTCGCCAACGCGTCCCGCAAGTCGGACCATTCCGAGCCAGTCAGGTTATGGGGAACGTTCTTGGGCCAGCCTTCGGACAGGGAATGGGCCTGCGTCACCTCATCGGCATAGATCTGGTCGCCACCATTCAGCAGAAGCGGAATGGTCTCATCGTCTAATCGCTTTGCCAGATGCGCCCACATGGAATTTCGGTCCTCGGGCGGTCGATCCAGATCGCCACGCTCCTGTCCGTTGCACGACGCGAAGGCGATGGTCATGTCGCCGGTCGTGTCGGTGGCCACGGTATATTCGGTGCCGTCGCAGGTATAGGTCGCTCGACCGAGCGGCAGATCCATCATCACCCGCCACAGTGTAGCACCAGCGCGCGTGACCAGCGCCTCTGCCTTCAAATCGCGATCCGTGGCAAAGCGCGGAGGGGCCGCATCTTGCGGACGCAGACAGGTTGCAGCGACGCGCATGCCGTCGGGCGATGCGGCGCGCAGGAAAAGCATGGGGCCGGTGGAGGGTATGGTCATCCGCGTCATCTAGGGGGTTGCGGGCCGGGCACAAGCGATTGCGCGACGCTGGACGCTCTGCCGTACCCGCGCTACGCCGTTTCGACCTTATCAGAGAATGCCATGACCACGCCCCTGCCCATATTCCTGGCCGTTCCGCCGGGGCTGGAACCCGCCTTGGCGGACGAAGTGACGCAAGCGGGTCTTGGCCCGGCGCTGCAGGTGCCCGGCGGGGTAGAGATTATGGGCGACTGGTCAACTGTGGCCCGCGCGAACCGCGATCTGCGGGGGCCGACCCGCGTATTGGTGCGGATTGCAGAGTTCCGCGCCTTCCACCTTGCCCAGTTGGACAAGCGAGCGCGCAAGCTGGACTGGTCGGTGCTGGATGCGGCAGTGCCTGTCAGTGTCGAAACCGTCACGCGCAAGTCGAAGATCTACCACGCGGGTGCCGCGACCCAGCGGATCGAGGGCGCTTTGCAGGCGGCGGGCCTGACGGTCTCTGCCGAGGCCCCGATTGCGTTGAAGGTTCGCATCTTCGACGATCTGGTGCAGGTCTCTGTCGATACGTCCGGGGAAGGGCTGCACAAGCGCGGTCACAAGGAATGGGTCGGCAAAGCGCCGCTGCGGGAAACGATGGCGGCTCTGCTGCTGCGGATGGCGGGCTACGACGGGGCGATGCCCGTCGTGGACCCGATGTGCGGGTCCGGCACCTTCGTGCTGGAAGCGGCGGAGTGGGCGGCGGGTCTGGCGCCGGGCCGCAGCCGCGACTTCGCGTTCCGGCATTTAGGGGTAGAGGTGCCGGAAGAGGACGCCACCGCACCGCAAGAGACCAAGCCGATGTTCCACGGCTACGACCGCGATGCCGGTGCCATCCGTGGTGCCAAGGCCAATGCCGAACGCGCGGGGATCGACGGGATAGCGCAGTTCACCAATCAACCACTGTCCGAGCTACACGCCCCGGACGGCCCGCCGGGTTTGCTGATCTGCAACCCGCCCTACGGCGCGCGCATCGGCAATCGTAAGCCGCTGTTCGCCCTCTATTCCACGTTGGGAGAGGTCGCGCGCACGCGATTTTCCGGTTGGCGCATCGCGCTCGTGACGTCGGACGGCGGTTTGGCCAAGGCAACTGGCCTGAAGCTGACCGAAAGCGCGCCCATCGCCCACGGGGGGCTGCGGGTGAAGCTGTACCAAGCCGAAGTGTAAGGAATACTGGTCGGGCTGAGAGGATTCGAACCTCCGACCCCCTGCTCCCGAAGCAGGTGCGCTACCAGGCTGCGCTACAGCCCGACCGTGTCGCGCGGCCTACTGCCGTTTGTCGCGATTGGCAAGGGCTTGATAGCCCGGTGGCATCTGCGCCGCCCGCGCGCGGATCGCTGCAGCGATCCTCGGGCTGGTTCCAGTCTCCAGCCGGGTGCGCGCTTTCAAGACAGGGCTGTTTTCCGATGCGCCACCGGCCTCGCGCAGCACGACGTAAAGGCCTGACGCGATAATGATGCCCGCGCCGATCCACGTGGCGGTGTCTCCGGTTTCGTCGAAGAAAAGCCAACCGTAAAGCGCAGCCCACAGGATCTGGCTGTAGTGCATGGGGGCGACGACGGCTGCGTCGGACTGCCGAAAGGCCGTGATGATAATCAGACCGGCGGTGAATCCCAGCCCCGCGATCACCGCCGTCAGACCCAGATCGACCAAGGGCATCGGAACGTAGACTGACGGCAGCAGACAGCCCATCAGCACGACGTTCACCATCATCGGGTAGAGCACCATCACGACACCGCGCTCTTGGTTGCCGATCTTGCGAGAGATCACCGACGCGGTGGCGTGGCCCAGCGCAGCCATCAGCGCCGCAGCATGGCCCAACGTCAACGCGGTCGCTCCGGGGCGCAACACCACCATGACGCCAAACAGCCCAACCAAGACTGCAGCCCATCGGTGCCTTCCGACGCTTTCGCCCAGGATCGGGATCGACAGCACCGTAATCAGCAATGGAGAGGCGAAAATCAGCGCGTAAGCTTCAGCTAGCGGCAGGACAGTGAACGCGTAGAACCCGCTGACGCCCGTAGCGACTGCCGCGACCGTGCGCAGGGCGACCCAGCCAGGGTTCACAGGGCGCAGCGTGGCGGCGGACTTCTCCTGCATCAGCAGCAGGGTCGCCAGCGGGAACGCGAACAGAACGGAAAAGAACACGATCTGGATCGGCGAATAGCTGCCGCCCAGCAGTTTCACCACCGCGTCATGCGTAGCGTAAAGGCCGAACGACAAGAGGGCCAGCAGAGGACCGATCAGGCGGGGTGACATGGTTTCGGACATCGCATTTTTACGGGTCCGGTCAAGGGGAACCGGGGTGTCGGCACGCGGTTGGCATCCGACAGGGAAAGGTTTGAGTATGGAAATCGTCTATCTGCTGCTTCGCGCAGCCATTGCGGTCGCGGGCATGGTGCTGTTCACCAGAGTGAACGGATTGCGCAGCTTCTCGAAGATGGCCGGCTATGACTTCGGCATCACGATCGCCTTCGGTTCGGTTCTGGCCAGTATGGTCATGGCAACCGAAGCCAGCACGTTCTGGATCAATTTTGGCGCGCTACTTGCCCTTTTCGTCGTTCAGCGGACTATTTCTTATTTTCGGGTCGAGAACGACATCTTCCATGATTGGATTGGCAACGATCCCCTGTTGCTCATGCGGAACGGCGAGTTCCTTGAGCACAACTTGAGGAAAGGTCGTGTGACCCGCGCCGATGTCTACGGCAAACTACGCGAAGCGAACGCCCTGCAACTCAGCCAAGTGCGAGCTGTAATCCTGGAGGATACCGGCGATGTCAGTGTCCTGCATGGACCCGAAGACATCGACGATATCCTGTTGGAAGGCGTGCGGACCTAGTTGCCGCCCATCGCCGCGACGATGGCATCGCCCATGTCGGACGTGCTGACGGGCTGCTTGCCCTCGTCACCCAACAGATCGGCGGTGCGAAGGCCTTGCGCTAGCACCGCCTCTACCGCGCCTTCGACCAGATCGGCGTGCTCGCCCATGTCGAAGCTGTAGCGCAGCGCCATCGCGAAGCTGAGGATGCAGGCAATCGGATTGGCCTTGCCCTGACCGGCAATGTCGGGGGCAGATCCGTGCACAGGCTCATACAGGGCCTTCGGGCGCCCGTTTTCCTGCGGCGCACCCAGCGATGCAGACGGCAGCATACCCAGCGAGCCGGTCAGCATCGCGGCGGCGTCGGACAGCAGATCGCCGAACAGGTTGTCGGTGACGATCACGTCGAACTGCTTGGGCCAGCGCACCAGCTGCATCGCGCCTGCGTCGGCGTACATGTGCGACAGCTCGACGTCCTGATACTCGTTATCGTGGACCCATTGCACTTCCTCGCGCCATAGAATGCCCGATTCCATGACGTTGGCCTTTTCCATCGAGCAGACCTTGTTGCCGCGCTTGCGGGCCAGTTCGAACGCCGAGCGCGCGACGCGGCGAATCTCGTTCGTGGTGTAGCGCTGCGTGTTCACGCCAACGCGGCCGCCCTCGTTGTCGTCCATGATGCCGCGGGGCTCTCCGAAGTAGATGCCAGAGGTCAGCTCGCGGATAATCATGATATCCAGACCGGCGACGACTTCCTGCTTCAGTGAAGAGAAGTCCGACAGCGCATCGAAGCACTGGGCGGGCCGCAGGTTGGCGAACAGGTCCATTTCCTTGCGCAGGCGCAGCAGGCCACGCTCGGGCTTCACGCTGAAATCCAGATCGTCGTACTTCGGGCCGCCGACGGCACCCAGAAGTACGGCGTCGACCTTCTGGGCCAACGCCATCGTTTCGTCCGTCAGGGGCGTGCCGTGCTTGTCGTAGGCGCAGCCGCCGACAAGGTCCTCGGTCACGTCGAAGCTGAGGTTCTTGTTCGTGCCGAACCAATCGATGACCTTGCGCACCTCGGCCATGACTTCGGGGCCGATGCCGTCTCCGGGCAGGATCAGAAGGGACGGGTTGGGCATGGTGCGGCTCCTGTGAATAAAGGTTGAGCGCGAGGTAGCGGCCCCGCGCAGGTCGGTCAAGGATCGCTCAATCCAGTGCGATATCCACCCAGACAAGCCGGTGCCGGGAGAGATTTTCCGGCGCGCCGAATCGGGACAGGTCGTTCGGCCACAGGACGCCCGCATCAAGAACGGTCAGATCGGCAGAGGGCAGCACGAAACTGGTGCGCAGGTTGCCCGGTCCGTCGTAGTCGCTGGTATCCAAAGCTGGATCGCCCAGGTGGTCCGCATCGGCGGCGGCGCGCGCGCCTTCGCTGCGCGGTTCGGGGTCCGTCAGGCGTGGATCGTTCAGCAAGGCGCGGATTGCTTCGCGGCGACCTTCCCCATCTACGGGATCGACGTTGCCAACGCCAAGCACGACGAAACGTCGTTCAGGCGGGGCCATGTCCAGAGCCCCGTCCAACACACGTAGCCACAGCGCGGCCTCATCGTCCGCGCGGCGTCCGTTGCGATCTTCGGGGCCGTCGAAGACCGGTGGAGTTGCGTGCCATGTTAGTAGCGTCAGGGCGCCACCGGGCGTTTCCACGGGGACGATCCAATGTGCGACCGAAGACAGTCGCTGGATCGCGGCCACCTCTTCTGTCATCGACGGTGGGTTCGCCTCCGGCAGATCACGCCACAGAAAAGGCGACAGGTCCGTCACCGCTCCGATGGGAAACCGCGATAGCACGGCCATCCCGCCGTCTCCGGAATATTGCCCGTAGCCCTGCGCATCACGCGCATCGCCACGATAGCCGTCGCCGTCCAGATCAAGGCCGGTCGCCATGCCTGCGTTGGGGCGCGCGGCAAAGCTGTGGGGCAGGTCGATGCCTGCGTCCGCCAGCCGCTCGGTCAAGACCCCAAGCGCCGCGCCATCGGCGTCGTAGTCAATGTCCTGCAAGACGATCACATCGGGCGAGGCCTCCGTGATCATGGCGACCACCGCGTCCACGTCCGGCGCGCCCCGGTCGAGGTCGCGCAGCAGAAGGCCGGGTCCGGCGCGGGATAATTCGGTGTGGAAGGTGGCAACGCGCAAAGTCTCGGCGGCGGCGGGCGTAGCGAGCGCCGCGACCATCGCCAGAGCGCGGCAGATCAGAGCGGCACCAGGCCGGCTTGGGCCACGGTGCTTTGACGGCGGCTGACGCTGACCATCGCGGCGATTTTCTGCATCGCAAGGCCACGCATCACCAGCGAGAAAGGCAACGCACCCCAAATGGCGATGGCCCAGATGATCGTTTGCGGATCGTCCAGCGACGCGCCTGCGAACAGGTTTGAATTGGTTCCGATCAGTATCGGAAGGAAGACCGGTAGGGCGATCCCCAAGCCAATGTTGATTCGCCCGTCACGGTCCAAGCGCGTGACCACGTCACCGCCGCGCGTCGGGTCGAAGGTCGGCAGATTGATCCATACGTTGAACGTCCCGCGACGGGGCCAGCTGCCGCGATGCAGGTCGACGGCGAAGAGCGCCAGCGACGACAGGAACACCAGAAGGCAGATGCCGATGGACGCGCGCACAGTGTCGTAGGCCGCGGCAGTGGACGTTTCCGGCAGCATCAGGACCGCAAGGCGAACGGGCGACATGGGGAAGTCGATGGCGCTGCCCACGACCGATCCGACGGATGTGATCAGGGCCGTCAATGCGGTGGGGTCGGTGGCGTGACGCGACACCAGTGACAACAGCACCAATGTCAGAAGCGTCGCGCCGAAGCGGATGCGGTTGAACGGCGCGGCGTCGCGGAACTCGAAGAGGCAGGGGGAAGAGGCACCGTATTCGAAAGCGGTCAGGATCAGCCCGGCAATCGCAAGAAAGGCGACGATCTGAGCCGTCTCGGCAGGCACGGTCGGCAGGAGAAGCGACGGAGTCGCGATCATCCCGGCTACCAGTAGCCCGCGCAGAATTGCGCCTGTCAGTCGAGCGATCACCGCGTCGATACCTCGTTCCGGACGGGACCGATACGATGCCGGGCCCTTGTTCCGTTATGTGACCGCGTCTGCGCGCGGCTTGCCTCAATCTTGTCCAATTTCTGCCCCTTTTGTGCCGGGCTGTTCAAGGTTGGGTTAACCTTAACGCAGCAGGTGGGGCGTTTTCGTGGAGAGACTGGTGCGGGATTGCATCATCCTCGCGACAGGAATCCGGCACGTGAAGTTCGACACGCAAGATATTGTATTTGGCGTAAAAGCATGCGCCAGACGGATCGGGGCATAGCGGCGCTATGACTTCGGATCGCGGCGTCGTGGTAAGGAATGGCCCGACCGAAGCCGGGCCGTTCCGATATCAGACCCAAGGGCGCGCTTGGCTGGCCTGTGCTTCGAAGCTGTCGATGGCGGCGGCTTTTTCCAGCGTCAGGCCAATGTCGTCCAGACCTTCCAGCAGGCAATGCTTGCGGAACGCGTCGACGTCGAAGGTCACGACCTCACCGTCAGAGGTCGTGATCGTCTGCGCTTCCAGATCGACCTCCATGCGGGCGTTGGCACCCTTTTCGGCGTCCTTCATCAGCATATCCACCTGCTCTTGAGGCAGGGCGATGGGTAGGATGCCGTTCTTGAAGCAGTTGTTGAAGAAGATGTCGGCAAAGCTGGGCGCGATGACGCAGCGGATTCCGAAGTCCTTGATGGCCCACGGCGCGTGCTCCCGGCTGGAGCCGCAGCCGAAGTTCTCGCCTGCCACAAGAATTTCAGCGTCGCGATAGGCGGGCTGGTTCAGCACGAAGCTTTCGATCTCGTTGCCGTCATCGTCGAACCGCATCTCGTCGAACAGGTTCTTGCCCAGCCCCGTCCGCGCGATCGTCTTCAGGAACTGCTTGGGGATGATCATGTCGGTGTCGATGTTGATCAGCGGTAGCGGCGCGGCAACGCCGGTGATCTTGGTGAACTTCTCCATGCGCTCGCTCCTTATGCCATTTCCGGTTGGGTTAGTTCCCGCACGTCCGTCAGACGGCCCGTGATCGCGGCGGCTGCTGCCATCGCGGGGGACATCAGGTGGGTGCGGCCACCGCGGCCCTGGCGGCCTTCGAAGTTGCGATTGGACGTGGCGGCGCAGCGCTCGCCCGGCTCAAGCTGGTCGGGGTTCATGGCAAGGCACATGGAACAGCCCGCCATGCGCCATTCAAAACCGGCGTCCTTGAAGATATCGGCAAGGCCTTCTTCCTCGGCCTGAGCGCGGACAAGGCCCGATCCCGGAACGACCATGGCGCGCAGCCCGTCCTTGATCTTGTGACCCTTCAGGATCGCGGCAGCGGCGCGCAGGTCTTCGATGCGGCCGTTGGTGCAGGAGCCGATGAAGACGGTGTCGATCTTCACCTCGGACAGCGGCGTGCCCGCTTCCAGCCCCATGTACTCCAGCGCGCGCTTGACGGCGGCGACCTTGCCGCCGGTGAAATCGTCGGGCGAGGGCACGACCGCGCTGATCGGCAGCGCATCCTCGGGCGAGGTGCCCCAGGTCACGGTCGGCTCGATCTCTTCACCTTTTAGCGTGACGACCTTGTCCCAGTGCGCGTCGTCGTCCGAATAGAGCGTCTTCCACCAGCTCATCGCGGCTTCCCATTGGGCACCCTTCGGTGCGTGGGGGCGGCCCTCGACATAGTCGAACGTGGTCTGGTCCGGCGCGATCAGACCAGCCCGCGCGCCGCCTTCGATCGCCATGTTGCAGATGGTCATGCGGCCTTCCATCGACAGGGCGCGGATCGCTTCGCCCATGTATTCGATGACATAGCCGGTGCCGCCAGCGGTGCCGGTCTTGGCGATGATGGATAGAACGATGTCCTTGGCCGTGACACCGGGCGACAGTTTGCCCGTGATCTCGACCTTCATGTTCTTGGACTTCGACTGGATCAGCGTCTGGGTCGCCAGAACATGCTCGACCTCGGACGTGCCGATGCCGTGGGCGAGCGCACCGAAGGCGCCGTGGGTGGCGGTGTGGCTGTCGCCGCAGACGACCGTCATGCCCGGCAGGGTCCAGCCCTGCTCGGGGCCGATGATGTGAACGATGCCCTGCCGCACGTCCGAGACGGGGTAGTAGTGGATCCCGAATTCCTTGGCGTTCTTGTCCAGCGCTTCGACCTGGATGCGGGATTCTTCGTTTTCGATGCCCTTGGCGCGGTCCACCGTCGTTGGCACATTGTGGTCCGGCACGGCGATGGTCTGCTGCGGCGCGCGCACGGTGCGGCCCGCCATACGCAGACCTTCGAAGGCCTGCGGGGACGTGACCTCATGAACGAGGTGGCGGTCGATATAAAGAAGAGAGGTGCCGTCGGTCGTGTCTCCGACCATGTGGGCGTCCCAGATTTTATCGTAAAGTGTCTTGCCGGTCATGTCGGCTCTCCTGTCAGCGGAGTGAATGGGAAAGGACTCGAAGAAAGGCGCGCAGCCTTATGACCGCGCGAGAACTGCGTGGCGCGCGCCCTCGAAGCGTTCGGTCAGGCGCTGGTGATCGCCGATATCGAAGACTTGTTCCATCCTGTGAGCATATGACACCCACGGCAGGATTTGAAGCGACCTTGTGGGGCTGCGCACAATTGGGCGAAGATACCTTATGGAAACAGAATTCGCGTCCCTGACCGCCGAGCTGCAAGACATCTGGAGGCTGATCCAGATACAGGGTCAGAACCTGCTGCTGCCGTCGCGTCTGTGGCAGCTGGGGATCATCGTCGCGGTCTTCCTGGCGGCGCACCTGTTGCGCTTGTGGGCGCAGCCCCGGATGCGGGCGTGGATGAAGGGGCGCGACTGGCCGATGTGGCGGCTGCGCGCGCTTTTGGTCGTGAACCGGCGTCTGCGGATCATTTTCTTCTCGCTGCTGATGTGGGTCGCCTACTACGTGATGACGGCGATCACGCCGTTCCCGTCGCGCTCTTTCCTGCTGGAACTGGTGGCAACGCTGGCGACCGGCTGGCTCATGGTGATCTTCGGCTCGCGACTGGTGCGCAACCCGGCACTGCGAACGCTCGTGCGATGGGCGCTCTGGGCCTACGTCACACTATGGGTGCTGGGCTTGACGCAAGAGGTGTCCGACGCGCTGGATCAGATCGGCTTCGCGCTGGGCGAGACGCGACTGACGGTGCTGACGCTGTTGCAGGCGGTTGTGTTGGTCACGCTGTTCTTCGTGGCCGCCAAGTTCTTCGCCGCCGCCGGATCGGACCGCATCCAGAAAAGCGAGGATCTGTCGCCATCACTTAAGGTGCTGCTGGTCAAGATTCTGCAGATCGCGTTGTTCGGCGCGGCGCTGTTCGTGGGTCTGAAGACGGTTGGCGTCGATCTAACCGGCTTGGCGTTCTTGTCGGGTGCTATCGGCGTGGGTCTTGGCTTTGGCTTGCAAAAGGTGGTTTCGAACCTTGTGTCGGGCGTGATCATCCTGCTGGATAAGTCGATCAAGCCGGGCGACGTGATTTCCTTAGGCGAGACGTTCGGCTGGGTCGGCACACTGGGCGCGCGTTACGCCAGCGTGACCACGCGGGATGGACGCGAGTACCTGATCCCGAACGAGGATCTGATCACAGGGCAGGTGGTCAACTGGTCCCATTCCAACGATTTCGTGCGGCTCGACGTGCATTTCGGTACGGCCTACGGCGACGATCCGCACAAGGTGCGCGCGGTCGCGATTGAAGCCACGTCCAACGTGTCGCGCGTCCAGACATCTCGGCCACCGGTCTGCCATATCGTCGGCTTCGGCGATTCGAGCGTGGACTACATCCTGCGGTTCTGGATCACCGACCCGACCGGCGGGCTGACCAACATCCGCGGCAACGTCTATCTGGCGCTATGGGACGCGTTCCAGGAGAACGGTATCTCTATCCCGTTCCCGCAACGCGAGGTGACGGTTTTGAATGACCAGTTGACGGTGCGCCGCGACGATTGAGCGTGGCGCTTTGGCGTGCGGTCGGATTGAGTAATTGTGAAAACAATGAAGGGGGGCTGCCATGACCCGTGCGCCGCTTGTGACGCCTGTGCTGATCGCGGGATCGATCGTGATCCTTGTCAGTTTCGCCGTGCGCGCCAGCTTCGGCGTTTTTCAGATCCCCATCGGGACAGAATTCGGTTGGCCGCGGGCGGAGTTCAGTCTGGCCATCGCCATTCAGAACCTTGCGTGGGGCATCGGGCAGCCGATCTTTGCGGCAATCGCCGAGCGATTCGGGGATCGCAAGGCCATCGTGATGGGGGCCGTGATGTATGCCGTGGGGCTGGTGCTGACCGCCTATGCGACCTCTCCGCTGGAATGCAGGCGCTGGAAGTGCTGGTGGGCTTTGGCGTCGCTGGGACAGGCTTTGGCGTAATTCTCGCCGTTGTGGGCCGGGCAGCCGCGCCAGAGCGGCGGTCCATGGCGATGGCAATCGCCACGGCGGCGGGATCGGCGGGGCAGGTGGTGGGACCACCCTTGGCCGAGGCGCTTTTGGGCGTGATGGACTGGCAGGGGGTGTTTCTGGTGTTCGCCGCGCTGGTGCTTGCCTCGCTGATGGTGCTGCCGCTGATGCGTGCGCCCGAAAAGCAGAGCGTCGAAATCGAAGAGACGATGCGTGAACTGCTGGGCCGCGCGTTCCGCGATCCGTCCTATACGCTGATCTTCGTGGGCTTCTTTTCCTGCGGGTATCAGCTGGGTTTCATCACCGCGCATTTTCCCGCGCTGGTGACAGAGATGTGCGCCGCAATCGTGCCGGGCAGCTTGCTGTCCAACATCGGGATAAACGACACGGCGGCGCTGGGCGCTGTGGCGATCGGCGTGATCGGATTGGCCAACATCGGCGGCACGCTGTTGGCGGGGCACCTGGGCAACCTGTTTCCGCGCAAGTATCTGTTGGCCGGGATATACACCGCGCGCACCATCATCGCGGCGGCGTTCATCCTGATGCCGATCACGCCGGTGTCGGTACTGCTGTTCTCTGCCGGGATGGGTGCGCTTTGGTTGGCGACGGTGCCCTTAACGGCTGGGTTGGTCGGGCATCTCTATGGGTTGCGCTACATGGGCACGCTTTATGGCGTGGTATTCTTCAGCCACCAGCTGGGCGCGTTCATGGGCGTGTGGCTGGGCGGAGCGCTTTACGACATCTACGGCACCTATACCGCCGTCTGGTGGCTGGGTGTTGGGGTCGGAGCGTTCTCTGCCATCGTCCATCTACCGATCCGGGAGGATCGCGGGATGGTAGCGGCATAGCTGGGGCGCTGCCCCAGACCCCGAGGTATTTTTGGAACGATGAAGGTCAGCGGGCCAGCCATCTATGCGCTGCGTGCCCGGCGGCATGGCCGGTGGCAAGACAAGCGGTCAGAAGCCAGCCGCCCGTCGGCGCTTCCCAGTCCAGCATCTCTCCGGCAGCGAATGTGCCCGGCTGGTCCCTCAGCATCAGGTCCGGTGTCAGCGCGTCGAAGCGCAGGCCACCGGCGGTAGAGATCGCCTCGTCCAGCGGGCGGGGGCCTAGGTGCGGTACGGGCAGGTGTTTGATGATTGGGGCGAGGTCGTCGGGCAGGGGGCGCGCAACCTCGTGGATCAGGGCGATCTGGGCTTTCGTCAGCCCCAGCTTGCGCAGACGGTTGGTGGCAGAGCCTTTGGCTGCGCCAAGGCGGGCGCGGATGGCGTCTGCGTCGAGGTCCGGTTTCAGGTCCAGCCCAAGGGGCGCGCCGGTTCGGAATGCCGGGGTGAGGGGGTAGAGCGCGCCGCCCTCGAGTCCCCTGGCGCTGAGCACCAGCTCGCCACGATGGGCGATGCCGTTCACGATCAGTGCGACGTTCTTCAGCGGCTGGCCGAGATGCGGGGTCATGTGGTTGGACCACGCGACGGTCAGGCCTGCGTTGGAGGGGGCGAACGGGGCGGTCTCGTTGAACTTCTTGGCCCATTCGCCATCCGATCCCAGCCGCCGCCAGCTTGCGCCGCCCATGGAAAGGACTGTCGCGCGGGCGTCCACGGTGATCGGGCCATCGGGTGTGTCGAGACCACCGCCAGTCCATCGCCAGCGGGTTTTCAGGGTAACCCCGTAGCTATCCAGCCGCGCCAACCACGCGCGGAGAAGCGGGCTTGCTTTCATTGCGGTGGGGAACACCCGCCCGGTGGAGCCGGTGAACAGCTCGATCCCCAATCCACGGGCCCAATCCTGCACCGCGCCGGGGCCGAACGCGGATACATGCGCCGCAACCGGGCCGTCGTAATAGGACAGGGGGTCCGGCCCCGCGTTCGTCAGGTTCAGTCCGGACTTGCCCGCCATCAGGAACTTACGCGCGGGGCTGGGCATCTGTTCGGCAACCAGCACCGAGTGGCCCGCGGCCCCCAGAACCTCTGCCGCCATCAGGCCAGCGGGGCCTGCGCCGATGATAAGGGCATCCACCTTCATGCGCGCCTGATACGCCGCGACTGTGCGCTGATGCAAAGGCGATGTCGCTTTCTTACCGCGCTGCCCCTGCTATGTGCGACCGGGAAGGAGCCATCCCATGTCTGCAATCGTATCCGTCGAGAACCTGACCAAACGCTACGATGGCGGGGTTCATGCGTTGAAAGAGGTCAACCTGCAGATCGAGCGGGGAGAGATCCTGGCCCTGCTTGGCCCCAACGGTGCAGGCAAGACGACGCTGATTTCCTGTATCTGCGGGATCAATTCGATTTCCGACGGGCGCGTGCTGGTCGGCGGGCACGACAACGTGCGCGAGTATCGCAAGGCGCGCTCTCTGATCGGTCTTGTGCCGCAAGAGATCAACCTTGAGCCATTCGAGACGGTCATGAACACGGTGCGCTTTTCGCGCGGGTTGTTCGGGAAGTCCGGTGGGGCGGACCATATCGAGCGCGTGCTGAAACAGCTTTCCCTGTGGGACAAGAAGGACGCGCAGGTGCGCGCGCTGTCGGGCGGGATGAAGCGGCGTGTTCTGATCGCGAAGGCGCTGGCGCATGAGCCGGAGGTGCTTTTCCTGGATGAGCCGTCCGCCGGAGTGGACGTGTCCTTGCGCAAAGAGATGTGGGAGACGGTGGCCGATCTGCAAAGTCACGGCGTCACGATCATCTTGACGACCCATTACATCGAAGAGGCCGAGGCCATGGCTGACCGCATCGGCATCATCAGCCAGGGTGAGATCAAGCTGGTGCGCGAGAAGGCCGCGCTGATGGCCGAACTGGGGCGCAAGCAGTTCGTCATGGAGCTGAGCGGCTCACTGGATGCCGTGCCGCAGGGGCTGGATGACTATGATCTTTCCGTGGCCGCAGGAGGCAAAGAATTGGTCTACACCTACGATACGCGCGGTGATGGCACCGGTATCACGCGATTGCTGAGTGCACTGGCCGAGAAGGACATCCGCGTGAAGGACGTGCGCACCGAACAGTCGAGCCTGGAAGAAATCTTCGTGGATCTCGTCGAAGGGGAGGGCCGGGCATGAACCTTTATGCAATCTGGGCGATCTACCGCTACGAGATGGCGCGCGGCCTGCGCACCGTGACCCAGACCATCGTGTCACCGGTTCTGTCGACCTCGCTGTATTTCGTGGTCTTCGGCGCTGCCATCGGCAGCCGCATCCAGGAGGTCGAGGGCGTCAGCTATGGCGCCTTCATCGTACCCGGCCTGATCATGCTTTCGGTCATCACGCAGTCGATCAGCAACGCGTCCTTCGGCATCTACTTCCCGAAATTCATCGGCTCGATCTACGAACACCTCTCTGCGCCCGCCTCATTCTTGGAGATTACTGCGGGCTACGTCTTAGCAGCCGCGACCAAGTCTTTCTTCATCGGCCTGATCATCCTGATCACAGCCTTCTTCTTCGTGGACCTGACCATAGAACACCCGTTCTGGATGTTGCTGTTCCTTGTCCTGACCTGCCTGTCGTTCAGCCTGTTCGGCTTCATCGTCGGCATCTGGGCGACGAACTTCGAGCAGTTGCAGCTGGTGCCCCTGCTGCTGATCCAGCCGCTCATCTTCCTTGGTGGCACGTTCTACTCGATCAACATGCTGCCCGGCGTCTGGGCGCAGATCAGCCTGTTCAATCCGGTGGTCTATTTGGTGTCGGGCTTCCGCTGGTCGTTCTACGGATTGTCCGACGTGGCGCTGGGCTGGTCGCTGCTGGCCATCTTCGGCTTCTTTGCCGCCTGCCTGCTGTTCGTCGGCTGGATATTCCGCACCGGCTGGCGCATCCGCGACTAGGGCAATCGCAGTTGGGTCTTGGATCGTCAGCCCCCCGCGCCTAAGTCGCAAGGCATGAAACATCTGATCCCGTTCCTGAACAGTGACCCGCTGGTCGCCGTCATTCGCCTGCAAGGTGTCATCGCGGCGGGCAGCCCCGCGCGGCTGAACGACCTGACCCTTACGCCCATGATCGAAAAGGCATTCCGGCGCGGGAAGCCGAAGGCGGTGGCATTGCTGCTGAACTCGCCCGGTGGATCTCCGGTTCAGTCGTCATTGATCGCCGCGCGCATCCGGCGGCTGAGTGCTGAAAAAGGCGTGCCGGTCTTCGCCTTTATCGAAGACGTCGCAGCCTCTGGCGGCTACTGGCTGGCGGCAGCGGCGGATGAAATCTACGCAGACGAGAACTCTATCGTGGGCTCCATCGGCGTGATCTCTGCGGGCTTCGGGTTCGATAAGGCGATCAGCCGCTACGGGATCGAGCGGCGCGTCTACACGGCGGGTGAGAGCAAGAGCATGCTCGACCCCTTCCGCCCCGAACAGCCGGACGACGTGGCGCGGCTAAAAGAGTTGCAAGAGCAGATCCACGACAGCTTCAAGAACCACGTCCGCGCCCGTCGCGGCGAAAAGCTGGGTGACGCCGATGGGCTATTTACCGGCGAAATCTGGGTGGGCGAGCGCGCCAGGCAGGTGGGCCTGATCGACGGGATCGGCCATCTGGTGCCGATGATGAAGGAGCGCTTCGGCAAGAAAACCCGCTTCGTGACCTACAAGCAGAAAAAGCCGTTCCTTTCGCGTTTCGGCAGCGCCGCCATCGAGCAGGCGCTGGGCGGACTCGAAGATCGCGCGGCCTATGCCCGGTTCGGCCTTTGATAAAAGTCGTTTCTCTTTTCCTGATCGGCATGCTGGTTTTGGCCATGTTCGGCCGTCTGCGCTTTCCCGGTCAGAAGCAGCTTCAATCCATGAAGTGCGATGGCTGCGGCAAGTACCGGATCGGCAAGGGGCCGTGTAGCTGCGGGAAGGAAAAGGGATGACCTGGGCGCTGGCGATCCTTGGCTTGGTTGTGCTTGTGGTGGCGGGCGACGCATTGGTGAAGGGTGCCGTGAACTTGGCCCTGCGCCTTGGCATCCCCGCGCTGATCGTCTCGCTGACCGTGGTGGCCTTCGGCACTTCCGCGCCGGAAATGCTGGTGTCCATCGACGCGGTGCTGTCGGGCGTGCCGGGATTGGCGCTGGGCAACGTGGTCGGCTCGAACACCGCGAACGTGCTGTTGGTACTGGGTCTGCCGGCGCTGTTCTTCACGCTCGACACCAGCGTAAGCGAGGTGCGCAAGACCTATCTTGTGATGATGGCTGCATCGGTGCTGTTCGTAGCGCTGGCCTTTTTCGGCCCGTTCACATGGTGGAACGGTCTGATCCTGCTGGCCGTGCTGGCGGTGATCCTGCTGGAGCAGGCGGTCGAGGGGATGCGCACGCGCATCGTGCCAGAGGATGTGGAAGGCGCCGATCCGAACATGGCGGGTTGGAAGGTCGCGGCCTTCCTGGTCGTGGGCCTCGTAGGCCTGCCGCTGGGCGCGAACCTGTTGATCGAGAACGCGCGCGTCATCGCAACGGAGTTCGGCGTTTCGGATGCGGTCATTGGCCTGACGTTGGTGGCCATCGGTACTTCGCTGCCGGAATTGGCCACGACGCTGGCGGCGGCAAAGAACAACCAGTCGGACGTCGCGCTGGGCAACGTCATTGGCTCCAACCTGTTCAACCTGCTGGCCATCATTGGCGTGACCGCTCTGGTGGGTGACGTGCCCGTGGCGGAGTCATTCCTGCGGGTCGATCTGTGGGTGATGCTGGCCGCGTCTCTGGTGCTGGCGCCCTTCGTCTTCACACGAATGAAGATGGGCCGGATCGTCGGAACGCTCTTCTGTGGTCTCTACGTCGGGTACCTTATCGTCGTGGTGATGTCGTGACCGCGCTTGTGACAGGCGGTGGCAAGCGGCTGGGCCGCGCGATGGCGCTGCATCTGGGCGCGTGCGGGCATGATGTGGCGGTGCACTACAATACTTCATCCGGCGGTGCCGATGCTGTGGTCGCCGAACTGCGCGACATGGGAAGGCAGGCTGTGGCGGTGCAGGCCGATCTGCTGGATGAAGAGGCCACCGCCGGGCTGGTCGATCAGGCCGCGCAAGCCCTCGGCGCGCCGCTGACGGTGCTGATCAACAATGCCTCGACCTTCGAGCATGACACCATCGCGAATGCCACGCGCGACAGCTGGGACCGTCACATCGGATCGAACCTGCGTGCGCCCTTCGTGCTGACCCAAGCCTTTGCCGCGCAGGCTCCGAAGGCAGCGAACGATGGTGAGCCGCTGGCGACAGGGCTGGTCATCAACATGGTCGATCAGCGCGTCCTGAAGCCAACGCCGGAGTTCATGACCTACACCATCGCCAAGATGGCACTGTGGGCCTTCACCAAGACGGCGGCGCAGGCGCTGGCCCCCGCGATCCGGGTGAACGCCATCGGCCCCGGCCCGACGATGCAGGGTGCGCGCCAATCGGCCGAGCACTTCGCGAACCAACGCGCCGCGACGATTTTGAAGCGCGGAGCCAGCCCGGATGAGATCTGCGCGGCGTTGGATTACTTCCTGAATGCGCCGGGTGTGACCGGCCAACTTCTATGCGTGGACGGCGGTCAGCACCTGGCTTGGGAAACACCTGACATTCTGGGTGTCGAGTAGACCTGACAGATCGGGTTTTGCACTGGAAGCGTGATGTCATGGCGACACGGTCAGAGCCTGTGGCGTCGCAGAGGGGGTGACTAAAGATTCCCTACAAAACAACGACTTAAAATAATGCTTAAAAAGTGATCAATTCGATCAGGGTGTCGGAATCAATGAGGAATTCGCGAAATCCCATGATTTATACACAGCTTGATCCACAGTTTCGGTGGACGTCTTTCCCCTTGAGCCAAGCCTGCATATTTTGCAGCCATCCAACCGGAATCATGGACCCGAAATGACCGACGCGCCACCGACAGGCTATGCCTGCATCCAAGCCTATCTGAAGACGCTCGACGGCTCTCCCGGCGTCTATCGGATGCTGGATGAGAAGCAGGCCGTTCTGTACGTCGGCAAGGCGCGCAATCTGAAGGCGCGGGTGTCCAGCTATTCGCGCCCCTCGCCGCAGCACAGTCCCCGGATCGCGCGGATGATCTCTGAAACGCGGTCGATGATGTTCCTGACCACGAAGACAGAGACAGAGGCGCTGCTGCTCGAGCAGAACCTGATCAAGCAGCTCAAGCCGCGCTACAACGTGCTGCTGCGCGACGATAAATCTTTCCCGAACATCCTTGTGACCGGCGATCACGCCTATCCGATGATCCGCAAGCATCGCGGGGCGAAGACGACGAAGGGCAGCTACTACGGTCCCTTTGCAAGTGCGGGGGCCGTGAACCGGACGCTGAACCAGTTGCAGAAGGTCTTTCTGCTGCGCAACTGCACCGACGCGGTGTTCGATGGGCGCACGCGGCCCTGTCTGCTGTATCAGATCAAACGATGCTCTGGGCCGTGCGTTGGGCATATCTCTGAAGCCGACTACCGTCAGTCCGTGAAAGACGCAGAGGATTTCTTGCAAGGTCGCACGACCAAGGTGCAATCCACGCTCGCGGCCGAGATGTCTAAGGCCAGCGAAGCGATGGAGTTCGAGCGCGCCGCCGCCCTGCGCGACCGTATTCGGGCGCTGACCCATGTGCAGGGGACGCAGGGAATCAATCCGCAGGGCGTGACGGAAGCCGATGTGATCGCGTTGCATATGGATGGTGGGCAGGCCTGCGTGCAGGTCTTTTTCATCCGGGCGAACCAGAACTGGGGCAATCGCGACTACTATCCTCGCACCGGCTCTGGCGCGGGCGCGGCAGAGGTTCTGGCGGCCTTCATCGGCCAGTTCTACGACAACAAGGAGCCGCCCCGCCAGCTCTTGCTGTCCGACGAGCTTGAGGAGCAGGACCTGATGGAAGACGCGCTGGCCCAGAAAGCGGGGCGGCGCGTGCAGATCCTAGTGCCGCAACGCGGTGAGAAGAAAGACCTTGTGGCCGGTGCCCTGCGCAACGCCCGCGAATCGCTGGCCCGCAAGATGAGCGAGACGGCGACGCAAGGACGGCTGCTTGACGGCTTGGCCGAGGCGTTCGGTCTGGAATCACGTCCCGAGCGGATCGAGGTCTACGACAACTCTCACATCCAGGGCAGCGATGCCGTTGGCGCGATGATCGTAGCGGGCGCGGACGGCTTCTTGAAGTCGCAATACCGCAAGTTCAACATCAAGGGCGACGACCTGACGCCGGGCGACGATTTCGGCATGATGAAAGAGGTTCTGACACGGCGCTTCAAACGTTTGCTGAAAGAAGATCCTGACCGCGAAAAAGGCATGTGGCCCGATCTTTTGTTGATCGATGGCGGCGCGGGACAGGTCAGCGCTGTGCGCTCGATCATGACCGAGATGGGGATCGAAGATATCGAGATGGTCGGCGTCGCGAAGGGCGTGGATCGCGATGCGGGCAAGGAAGAGTTCTACCGCACGGGCCAACGCCCCTTTGCCCTGCGCCACAACGATCCTGTTCTCTATTTTGTGCAGCGAATGCGGGATGAGGCGCACCGCTTTGCTATTGGCACCCACCGCGCCAAGCGCGCCAAGTCCATGAGCAAGAACCCATTGGATGAGATCGCGGGCGTTGGTGCCACCCGCAAACGGGCGCTTCTGGCGCATTTCGGGTCGGCAAAGGCGGTGGGTCGCGCAGGTTTGGAGGATTTGAAAGCCGTTGACGGGATCAACGCCGGGCTCGCGCAGAAGGTGTACGACCACTTCCACGGGCAATGAACGAGCCGCTTTCCGAACGCGATAACACTCCCCTCGCAAGGCGCTCTTTTTGCCGCTGCACCGCGCGGCCCTTTCCCAACACCGCTTCGGGGGCTATCTGACGATCATGCAATGGAATCTTCCCAATATCCTGACCGTTCTGCGCCTTCTGGCCGCGCCCGGTGTCGCCGTCGCCTTCCTGTTCTTCGGGCGTCCGCTCGCGGACTGGTTCGCTCTGATCCTGTTCATCTCGGCTGCCGTGACCGACTGGTTCGACGGCTATCTTGCGCGCAGCTGGAAGCAGGAGAGCAAGTTCGGCGCGATGCTCGACCCCATTGCTGACAAGGCGATGGTCATCATCGCGCTGCTGGTCATCGTCGGCTATTCCTCGATGTCGCCTTGGCTGGTGCTGCCCGCGACCTTCATCGTCTTCCGCGAGGTCTTCGTCAGCGGGTTGCGCGAGTTCTTGGGCCATGAAGCCAAATTGCTGAGCGTCACCAAGCTGGCGAAGTGGAAGACCACCGCCCAGATGGTCGCCATCGCGGTGCTGTTTTCCCAGGATATCTTCTTATGGCATATGCTGGGGCTGACGCAGGGCATGGATGGGCCCACCGTGGACGGCATCATGTCTGGCGCGATCTCGGACGAGGTCGGCATCCTGTGGCTGGCGCAACTGCGCGACATCGCCGGGACAATCGGTCTGACCCTTCTGTGGATCGCCGCCGCGCTGACGCTGATCACCGGCTGGGACTATTTCCGCAAAGCGCTGCCGTTCCTGAGGGACTCGGCATGAGCTTGGATGTCGTCTATTTCGCCTGGGTTCGTGAGCGGATCGGCTTGCCGCGCGAGACGGTAGAGACCGAGGCCGCGACGGTCGCCGATCTGGTGCAGGAGCTGATCGCGCGCGAAGAGCGCTACGCGGCGGCCTTTGCTGATCTTTCCGCTCTTCGGTGTGCGGTGGATCAGGAACTGACGGACTTCGACGCGCGGCTTTCCGGCGCGAAGGAAGTCGCCTTCTTCCCGCCGATGACGGGCGGCTGATGCAAGTCCGCGTTCAGGAAGAGGCGTTCTTGCCCGGGGCAGAGGTCGACGCCTTCATCGACGGTAAGCGCGATATGGGTGCGGTCGTCACCTTCCATGGCATCGTGCGCGACACCGATGCTGGCCTGCGCCACATGGAGATCGAGCATTACCCGGCCATGACCACCCCTGCCATCGAGCGGATCGCGGCGGAAGCGCGGGATCGATGGTCGTTGGGGGATGTTCTCGTGATCCACCGTTTTGGGCGGCTGGCGCCGGGCGACATCATCATGATGGTCGCCACCGCCGCACCCCACCGTGCCGATGCGTTCGCTGCCGCTGATTTCCTGATGGATTATCTGAAGTCCCGCGCGCCCTTCTGGAAGAAGGAAGTGACGTCTGATGGGGCCGAATGGGTTGCAGCGAAAGACGAAGACGAAGACGCGCTATCGCGTTGGGACGATATGCGCCGCGCGCCTTAATTCCCGGCGTTCATCCGCTCGATATAGTCGCGCAGTTCTTCCGCTTCGGCACGGGCATCGCGTAGTCCGTCCATGGCGGCGCGCAGTTCTGCTTCTGTCGAGTGCAATTGCCCGACCATTTCGTGCTCGCGATCTTGCAGGTATTGCAGCGCCTGATCGCGGCTTTCCTCGGCCTCGTGCATCATCTGCGCCATTCGGTCCAACTCGCCCAGATCCGCTTGGGATACGCGGGTCAGTCGGTGGACCAGCCAATTTGCGAACCAACCTAGCATGAATGCCACGAACAGGATGATGGCTGTGGCAATGACAAATTCGGTGCGGTTCATTCGGTAGTCTCAGCCTCGGCGCTTGCGGTCTCTGGGTCTTGGCCTTCCGCGAGGCTGAATTCAATACGCCTGTTCGCTTCGCGTCCCTCAGCCGTGTCATTATCGGCAATCGGGTTCGCCTCACCGTATCCGACCGCAGTCAGATCGCCGACCGGCACGCGGCGCGCGAGCAAAGCGGCCAGCACCGCTTCCGCGCGCTGTTGCGAAAGCTGTTGGTTCATTTCTTCGCGCCCTTGGCTGTCGGTGTATCCAGCGACTTCCATCCCAACACCGTCGCATCGTCCAAGGATGGCAGCGATGGCCGCCACGCTATCGCGCGACTCGGTGGCGATGGTGGCCGATCCGGGGTCGAAGGTGATCTGTCTGTCAGAAAGAATAGAGTTGATCTGCGCCACACACTCTTCCGGAGTCGGCAGGGCAAGTTCGGCGTCCAGTCGCTTGTCGTAGGCGACATCGACCTCGAATCGCGCGGCATCGCCCAATTGGGTCGTCAGCAGGCGCGTGATCTGGGCCGTGGTTTCCTGACTGCCAGAGGTGCCAGAAATCGCCATCTGGTCCTCTGTCACCGTCACCGCGCCGAAGTTCATCTTCGCGAGGGCTTCCATCCCCGCGAGAACGCGCGCCCCCCATCCAGGGGGCACATCTTCTGCCACATCAAGCGATGCCGAGAGCTCGTTGCCGGCGAACAGCGCACGCCCGAAGCTGCTGACCACGGTGCGCGACAGGGGCGTCTCGACCCGTCCGCGAATCTGCACGAGGCCTTCGGGGCTGCGGGTTGCGGTGAACTCGGCAGGGCCCGCATCGGGCTCGACGGCTTCGGCGTCGGCCTGCAAGGCTGTAAGGGTGAATTCTTCTGGAAGCTCCGAGCGCAGATCGGCGGCGATGCGTCCGAAATCCTGCGTTTCCGCGTCTGCTTCGAGTCGCATCTCCAGATCGCTGATCGTCAGCGTCCCGCCTTCGACCAGACCCAGCGCGCGGATCGCGGCGCTGGCAACACGCGGCCATTCGGGTGTGGGCGCACCAAGACCAAGGGGGCAGCGAGCGTTGGTCAGGCCGATATCTTCGGCGGCGCCAAGGATCGCGTCGCGGCCTTGCTCTGTGCTGGCAGAGCAGGCGTCCAGCCGCGTGCGGTCTTCCCCCTTCGTCGCGCGCAGAACGAACGGCGTGATGACCGGACGGGGCGCGGTGATATCCAGCGTGACGGTGGTTTCTTCCGGCGCGATGGCGCGCAGGGCCGAACGCATCGTGTCCCGCTGGGCTTCGCTGTCGGCCATCGTAATAACATCTATCCGGTCCGCTGCGATCGAGATCTTTGCCTTCTCGGACCGTTCCAGCGCGCGCAGCCCAAACTCCAAAGCCTCTTCCCAGCCTTCCGGCACAGGGTAGCTGGCTGTTTGCAAAAGGTCGGTGATCGGGGCGTTTTGCGCGCGGCGGGCGATCCGCTCCATGAAGCCAAGGCGATCCATGTCAGCGGGCACAAGGCCGATCAGGCTGATGCCGTCTTCCGAACGCAGCAGTTCGACCGAGAAGCGCGGAGCCTCGATCGTGTCGCGCTTCTCAACCTCCATTCGGTCGATGACGCGTGTACCTTCGACGATGCGCCCCGCGACCGACAGCGCGCGAAAGCGCGTCGCCTCGTCGGGCGCGGTTCCGCTCAGGTCAAGCTGCAGCCCATCGGCAGAGACGGTGGCCCAGTCGTAACCCGCAGTGTTCAGCGCTTCTGACACGGCGCTGGCCGAGCGCGCCTCAATCTGGCTGACGGTCAGGATCGCACCACCGACACACAGCGCGCCTGCGGCGACGAAGGTGGCAATGGCGGGAAGTGTCGGTTTCGCTGGCATAGTGTCCCGATGTATCTTTAGCCGGTGACGGCTGGTCTAGCGAGCGCAGGCGAGCGCGTCCATTCACAGCACCGCGGCTATGGCGAGAAACAGCGCAGCCAGAAGGCCCGCGTTGCGGTTCGAGCGGAACAGCCGCAAGCAAACCTGGGGGTCGTACACATCGAAGCGCCCAAGCTGCCAAGCCATATGCCAGCCCATCGCCCATGGAGCGCCAAGGGCAAGGGCCAGCGCCAGAACGTTGCCGGTGCCGAGTGACAGGATGATGGCCAGCGTCATCAGCAGGCAGGCGCCGACCATGAAGCCGCGCAGCCAAGGGCGTGGAGTGTCGCCGAACAAGCGGGCGGTTGATTTCACGCCGATCAGGGCGTCATCCTCTGCATCCTGGTAGGCGTAGATCGTATCGTAGAACAGCGTCCATGCGATGCCGGACGCGTACAGGATCACGGCGGACCAGCCGAGGCTACCGCTCATCGCCGTCCATGCCAGAAGCGCTCCCCAGTTGAACGCAAGGCCAAGGAACACCTGCGGCCACCAAGTGAAGCGTTTGGCGAAGGGGTAGATGGCGACGGTGGCAAGCGACAGGAACCCCAAAAGAATCGCATTGATGTTGAACGTGAGCAGGATGCCGAAGGCGATCAGCGACTGTGCCACCATCCATACGAGTGCCTGTTTGACCGACACCTGACCCGACGGGATGGGCCGCGAGCGGGTGCGCGTCACGCCGCTGTCGATGTGACGGTCGGTGATGTCGTTCCACGTGCAGCCTGCGCCGCGCATCAGGAAGGCTCCGATGGCGCAACCCACCGCGATCCACAGCGTTTTCAGCCAGTTTCCGTCCGTCGCCGCGGTCGCCAGTAGCACGCCCCACCAGCACGGCAGCAGCAGAAGCCATGTGCCGATGGGCCGGTCGGCGCGGGACAGGCGTAGGTAGGGGCGGGTGGGGGAAGGGGCCAAGCGGTCCACCCAGTTGCCCTTGACGGCATCGGCTACCTGTCCTTGTGTCGCATCTGATTTCATGGGGGTTTTGCCTTGGCGTCTACGATCCGGCTTCATGTAGCCCACCCGCTTGGGGCAGGGCAAACGGTGCCTCTGGATGCGGGGCAGGCGCATTACCTGTTCGGGGTCATGCGCAAGGGCGTGGGTGAGATTGTCGAAGTTTTCGATGGGGTTAGCGGCACATGGCTGGCCGAGGTCGTCGAGGCTCGAAAGAAAGTCGGGGTGCTGGCCTGCCGTGAGCAGATCGCACCGCAGCGCGATCCGCCGGACCTGTGGCTGCTGTTCGCGCCGATCAAGAAGGTGCGGACGGACTTCATCGTTGAGAAGGCTGCGGAATTGGGCGCCAAGCGCATCGTGCCCGTGCTGACGGACTTCACCAATTCCGAGCGTGTGCGGGCGGATCGCCTTCAGGCCCACGCGGTCGAGGCCGCCGAGCAATGCGGCGGAAATTACGTGCCAGAGGTCACGGAGGCCGCAAAGCTTGACCGCGTTCTGGCCGACTGGGACCCGGCGCGACGTATCTTGTTCTGCGACGAATCGGCTGTCGGTGAAGCGTCTGACTTTCGTAGGCTCTCTCCCGGCTCCGAAGCGGGGCCTTGGGCGATCCTCATCGGCCCCGAAGGCGGGTTCTCAGAAGCCGAGCGCGCGCGACTTCTTGGCCTCGATCACGCGCACCCGGTGTCACTTGGTCCCCGTATCCTGCGAGCGGACACCGCCGCCGTCGCCGCGCTGACGCTATGGCAGGCGGCGCTGGGGGATTGGGTGTGAGCGATGACTGGCTTCTTGCGCTGGCCGAAGCGGGCGTGGCGGCACCGAATGTTCAGGCAGAGGTCGCGGCGGCGTTGCACGACGATCTGCAGATAGAGGAATGCCTGAAGGCCAGGCGCGGTGTCGTGATCTACCGCGCGAGCCTGCGCGGGCGCAGGCTCATCGTGAAGCAGGGCGTGCCCAACGCGGCCGAGGTTCTGCAGGAAATGCGGGCGGCACGGCTTAGGATGGCGGGCGGGCCGAATGATGTGGTGGCGCCCGTCGTTGCGGTCAACGACATATTGGTGATGGACGAGGCACCCGGACAACCAATGCAGCTGGCGCTGGATGACCTAGGGCCGGGCGACACGCGGAACGCACGGATGGCGCGTGTGGGCGACTGGGCGCTGAGCTATACCGGGGGAAACTACGACACAGGCGTCTTCGGCAAAACCTACTGGTTTCGCAAACGGTCGGAAGAAATCGCGAAGGCGCGCGTCGCGGAGGAGATGCGCGGTGCTTTGCAAAATGTCATGGCCTGGCTGGAACGGCACGCAGAGCGGATCGCCGGCGCTCCGGTCACGAAGGGCACGGTTCATGGGGATCTAACGCCGATGAATCTGCATCTGGACGATAAGGATATCTTGTGGGGCTTTGATGTAGGGACCGGTCCGCGGATGCCGATTGCGCGGGATCTGGCGCGCTTCATGGTAACATGGGCGCGCAGTTCGAACCTACCGGATGGGTTGGGGCTGGAAGAGGCGATGGCCTTGGCGCGTCCGGTTCTGCGCGATGACGAATTGACGACGCTGCTGCCGTTCTTCTTGGGTGAGCAGATCGCAGGCCGTCTGGCCGAGCAAATGCCCGACGGTGTTCGTGCAAGGCGTATACAGCAGATGGCCGTAACATTGATGGAAACCTACCCATGATCCGACCCGACGCCGTTCTGAACATCCTGCGCTGGCGTGAGGTTGCCGTGGGTGCGGGCGCTATCGGTCTTGGCCTGTGGCTGGCGATTGCGAATTACGGCATCACGCGGTGGATCGGTGTGCTGCTGGTTCTGGGTGGGATCGCCATCGCGCGGGAAGGGGCGGTGCGGTTGCTGCGCCCACGCGATGGTGACGGTGCCGGGATCGTCGACGTGACCGAGCGGCAGATCACCTACATGAGCGGGACGGGCGGGGGCGCGGTATCATTGGATACGCTGGCATTCGTGGCGCTGGATCGCTCGGGCGCGAGTGCTCCGGTCTGGGACATCGCGGATGAGGCTGGGCACCGCATCCAGATCCCGTCGGATGCGGCGAACGGGAATGCGATCCTTGATGCGCTGGCCTCCGATTCGCGGATCGACGGGGGGCAGGCGCTGTCTGCTCTGCGCGATCCGGGGCGGGGGCGGGTGGTGCTTTTGGACGCGACACCGAAGCGGCTTGGTTGACAGGGGGGCACCCGCGCTCCACTTCACCCAAGCACGATCAAGGAGCGCGCCCCATGTCCATTCCCCAACAAGGCGGCGGCCCGGTCGAGACCAAGGCTCAGCTGGTCGAATACCTGGAGTCAGGCTGCAAGCCCAAGGATGATTGGCGCATCGGCACCGAGCATGAGAAGTTCGGCTACTGCAAGGATACGCTGAAACCTTTGCCTTTCGAGGGAGAGAAGTCGATTCACGCGATCCTGTCCGGTCTGCGCGATCGGTTCGGTTGGGCGCCGGTCGAGGAATCGGGTCATCTGATCGGGTTGGAGAAAGACGGCGCCAACGTGTCGCTGGAGCCGGGCGGGCAGTTGGAGCTGTCGGGCGCGCCGTTGGAGACGATCCACGGCACCTGCGACGAGGTGAACGACCATCTGGCGCAGGTGAAGGCCGTGGCCGACGATATCGGCGTCGGTTTCATCGGGCTTGGGGCCGCGCCGCATTGGACGCACGACGAGATGCCTTTGATGCCCAAGGGCCGCTACAAGCTGATGGACGGCTACATGCAAAAGGTCGGCACACTGGGCACCCAGATGATGCGGCGGACCTGCACGGTTCAGGTGAACCTGGACTTCGCATCCGAGGCCGACATGGTGCAGAAGCTGCGCGTGGCGCTGGCATTGCAACCTGTGGCGACCGCGCTGTTCGGGAACTCTCCGTTCTTCGAGGGCAAGCCGAACGGGCATAAGTCGTGGCGCGCGCGGATCTGGCGCGATCTGGATCCGGCGCGGACGGGGATGCTGCCGTTCGTGTTTCAGGATGGGTTCGGGTTCGAAGCGTGGGTGGACTACGCTTTGGATGTGCCGATGTATTTCGTCTACCGCGACGGTAAGTATATCGACGCTTTGGGTCAGTCTTTTCGTGACTTCATGGTCGGCAAGCTGCCCGCTTTGCCGGGCGAGACGCCGACGATGGGCGACTGGGCGGATCATCTGACGACGCTGTTCCCCGAAGCGCGGATCAAGAAGTTTCTGGAAATGCGCGGGGCCGACGGTGGCCCGTGGCGTCGGTTGTGCGCGCTGCCTGCGTTCTGGGTCGGGCTGGAATACGACCAGACGGCGTTGGATGCCGCCTGGGATGTGGCCAAGGGCTGGGATGCCGAAACACGCGATGCTCTGCGAGTCGCGGCCTCTGTCGACGGGATGGAGGCGAACGTGGGCGATATGTCCATGCGCGATCTAGCCGCGTTGTGTGTCGATATCGCGGAGGCAGGGTTGAAGGCGCGAGCGCGTCCCGGTGCGGGCGGTCTTATTCCTGACGAGACCCATTTCCTTAACGCTTTGAAAGAAACCGTAGCCAGCGGACGCGCCCCGGCGGACGAATTGCTGGGCCGCTATCAGGGTGACTGGAATGGTGATGTGACGCGCGTGTTCAAAGAGTATGCCTACTAGAACTTAGCGGCGAAAACTGGCGCAGTTATCGAATAACACGGGTAAACACTGGACGATCCAGCTTTGCCGCGTAGTTTGTATCAAGCATCTTTTGGAGGTTCCTCGTATGCTTAAGAAATCCCTGCTCGCGCTGCCGCTCGTGGCGCTTATCGCTGGCTGCCAAGGCACCGGCATGAACAACTCGACCACGGGTGGCGCGCTTCTGGGTGCCGCAGCCGGTGCCGCGATTGCCGATGACGGCGACCGTATCGAAGGCGCTGTGATCGGTGGCGCGCTGGGCGCTGCCGCAGGTAACCTTGTTGGCCGCACGCAGTCCGGCAACTGTGTCTACCAGCGTCCCGACGGTTCGCGTTACGTGGCGACCTGCCCGTAAGCTAAGATTGGTCGGCGCGGGGTCCCGCGCCGACCGACACGCTCAGAACGAAGTCGATCACGACTTGTTCGGGCATCTCGCAGGGCTTCAGAAGTGCTCTGCCATCCGACAGGCGATACAGGTTCAGGCTGATATAGCCCTTGCCGCCCGCCTCTTCGGCCACCAGCTTCTGGCTTTTCCCATCGCTGAACACCGATTTGACCGCGCGCCATCGTGCGCCTTGGTACGTGCCTTCGAACGCCCCGATTGGCAGAGCGTCGAACGCCGCCAGAAACGCGTTCACCTAGTCTGACCGATGCGCGGCTCTGTCCCGGCGCGGATGCGCGCGATGTTCGCGGCGTGGCGTATGAAGATGACGATTGCCATCAACAAAAGTGCCACGGCCAAGGCCCAGCTGTAGCCCAAAAGCAAAGCGATCGGGGCCGCGACGGCGGCCGCGACCAGCGCGGAAAGCGATGAGATACGCGTGAAGGCGGCAACCGCCAGCCAAGTCGCGGCGGTGATCAATCCCAGCGGCCAAGCCAGTGCCAGAACGGTGCCAAGGAACGTCGCCACGCCCTTGCCGCCCTTGAACCCCAGGTAGATCGGGAAGCAATGTCCGATAAAGGCGGCCGCTCCGGCGGCGATGCCAGCCGAATCGCCCAGCAATATCCGGGCGATCACGACCGCGAAGGCGCCCTTACCCACATCACAAATCAGTGTCAGCAGGGCGGCCGGTTTGCTGCCAGTGCGCAGTACGTTGGTCGCGCCGATGTTGCCTGAACCGATGGTGCGCAGGTCTCCCAGCCCGAACAGGCGTGTGATGACAAGGCCGAACGGGACCGATCCCAGAAGGTAGGCTGCAACTGTCGACAGGATAAGCATGGTGGGCCTTCCGCTAGCATTCAACGAACGATGGCGCGCGCGTTGCGTGGCGTAAAGTGTCACCCGTCTTTCATTTGCGTTGTCGTGACGCCACGCTAGGTTCCGCACGAAGCAAGAGGGAGAGGCTTATGGCCCGCCGCTGGAAGAATGACCTGACACTGGCTGATGCGACGCCCGAATGGGCGTACATCAACCGACGCCAGATCATCGCCGGTCTTGGTGCCGCCGGTGCGGGGCTTAGCCTGCGGCCCGGTATGGCACAGGCTCAGGAAGAACTGGAGCCGAACACTTGGGAAGAGATCACCGGCTACAACAATTTCTACGAGTTCGGGACCGGCAAGACAGACCCGGTCGAGAACGCCGATCAGCTGACGATCAGTCCATGGACCGTCGAGATAGACGGCATGGTCGACAAGCCGGGTGACTATTCGTTCGAAGACATCATGGCCCAGATGGATGTCGAAGAACGCATCTACCGCCTGCGCTGTGTCGAGGCCTGGTCGATGGTGGTGCCGTGGAACGGGTTTGAGCTTGCTGACCTTCTTGCGCTGGCTGGACCAAAGCCAGAGGCGAAGTTCGTCGAGTTCCAGACCCTGTTGCGTCCCGAAGAGATGCCGGGACAGGAATTTCCGATCCTCGACTGGCCCTATATCGAAGGGCTGCGCATGGACGAGGCGATGCATCCGCTGACGATCATGGCGACGGGCATCTACGGCAAGCCGATCCCCAAGCAGAACGGCGCACCGATGCGTCTGGTCGTGCCATGGAAATACGGCTTCAAATCAATCAAATCAATCGTGCGGATCACCCTGACCGACAGGCAACCGATCACGACCTGGGCCAAGTCCGGCCCAAGCGAATACGGCTTCTATGCCAACGTGAACCCCAACGTCGATCATCCCCGGTGGAGTCAGGACAGCGAGCGGCGCGTGGGCGGTGGCCTGTTCTCACGCCGGATCGATACGATGATGTTCAACGGCTATGACGAGGTCGCGTCGCTTTACGAGGGCATGGACCTGGAGAAGAACTTCTGATGACGCATGCCCAGCGGGCGAACATGGCGCTGCGCAAGGTGCCGTCGTGGCTTGTCTACCTTGTCGGTGCGTTGATCCCCGTCTGGTATTTCTGGCTCGCGCTGAGCGGGCAGATGGGGGTGGAGCCGATCAATACGCTGGAACGTGCGTTGGGCGTCTTGGCAATGCAAGCGCTGGTGGTCGTTCTGGCTGTAACTCCGTTGCGCAAGTGGACGGGCGTGTCGCTGGTCATGCACCGCCGCGCCTTGGGCCTTCTCGCGTTCTTCTACGTGGTCTGTCACCTGCTGGCCTGGGTCGTGCTCGACATTGGCGATCTAAGCCGCGCCTGGTCGGATATTCTGAAGCGTCCCTATATCACCATCGGCATGGCCGCGTTCGTTCTGCTTTTGCCGGTGGCGATCACCTCGAACAATCGGTCGATCCGGAAGATGGGGCCTGTGCGGTGGCGCAGACTCCACATGCTCACATACGTGATTTGCGTGCTTGGGGCGGTTCACTACATCATGGTGCAGAAGGTCTGGGAGGTAGAGCCGGTTATTTACCTGGCGATCATCCTTGCGCTACTGGCGACCCGGATCCCCACGCTGCGTCGCGAGTTCGCGACTTCATAAGGAATAGAAGATGTTTCGTTTCACTCTCTCCGCGGCGATTCTCGCCCTGACTGCCGGGGCCGCTTTCGCTGATCCCGATATCGATGCAGTCGAGCCTGTCACCAAGTTCGTCGGAGAGATGGCCGTGCCGATGCCCGGTGGCGGCATCGATAAAAGCGCGATTGAGAACAGCCTGCGATTTGAACCGCTGCAAAACTTCGACGATATGTTCCTGCGTGACGACGTTGTCTTCCTGATGCGCCACGGACCCACGGACTGGAGCAAACTGGACAAAAAGGAAGTCGCGCCGACGGATTGCGACAACCAGCGGATCATGTCGGAACAGGGCCGCGAGGATATGCGCAACCTTGGCGCGCTGCTGGCCTTCAACGATATCGTCTTCGGCAAGATCGTCGTGAGTGAGTGGTGCCGCAATCAACAGACCTACGATGAGCTGAAGGCGGGCTATGACCGCGTCGATCCCGGCGTCTGGAGCTCGATCCCAGCCGAAACGGTGTCTGACCTGAATTTGCTGCTGTCTTTGCAGGGTGCGCGCAATGTGACGGTGATGCGGGATATGATCTCGACTTGGGGGGAAGAGGAAGTGGACGGCCCGCTTCTGATCATCTCCCATTTCACTAACATCCAAGAGCTGACCGAGTTCGCGGTGTATGAAGGAGAGATGCTGATCATGGACCCGGACCGTCGGAATCGGGTTCTGGGCTACCTGCGCCTACGGACCGCGAATCCCGATGTGGGCCACTTCGACACCGAAACGCAGAACGCCGTGTATAACGAAGATGGCTCCCTCAACGAGGTCGCTGCCGAAGCCTCCGGCGCGATTGTCGCCGGTGAAGAAGCGGATGATGTGTTGGAAGAGAGCGACAGCGCGAACTGACTTGCCTTGGATTCGGGTGATGCAGGGGGCGATGGCTTAGGCCATCGCCCTTTTTTCGTCTTCAGTGCGACTCACGGCTCGGTTGCCGTCGGGGCATGTTGCTCCGACGAGGCCGTAGCCTTTCATTTAGGGCGCTCCCACGGGGGTGTTATGATTTCGAAAGTTGCGCTTTGGCGGCTGATATTGGGTGTTGGGTTCTGCGGCGCGCTACATTTTGGGCCTTTTTTTGCGGGCCTGCAGAAAGTGTGATCTTTGTTTGAAAAAGCGGTTGCGGGGGTCGGTTGGTATCCGTAGAAGCCCCTTCACCGGCGGCGCTGAGGCGCTGACGGGACGCCAGACGGGGCGGACGGGACTTTCGGAAGACGCCGCAAAAAAGCGGTTGACGCCACTCTCGCCAAGCTCTAGAGACGGCGAACACGGAAATTCGAGGGACGGCAGGCGGGCGCGCCGAAGATTTGGCGCAACGGTTTGTTTTGTCTCTCACGCTCTTTGAAATCGCGAGTATCTGAAGAGATATGTGGGCGGTCACGGTTCATTTCGATGGATCAACGTCTGTATATCGACTTCCTAGGCCTTCGGGTCGATGATGGAAGGTCAGCTTCACTGTTTGTACGACTCTGAGTTGCCTTTGGTAACTGAAGCACGACAGACAGAGACTATACGGCCTTTATGGGTTGTCGTTGCGCTCAAGTAGCGAAGCGGTAGCGCGGAAAGGTCGTGTGATGTGCAGAGGTTCGAACGTCAAGGACATCGCTCGCGATGTTTCAACTTGAGAGTTTGATCCTGGCTCAGAACGAACGCTGGCGGC
>NZ_CP045421.1 GCF_009363795.1 Palleronia sp. THAF1
GTCCTCGGTGAAATACGCGGCCAGATCCTGCGGATCGGTGTCCGGATCGGCCATCTTCGCCGACAGTTCCTCAAGCGTGATCTTGTCCATCCGTCCTCTCCTTTGAAATTTGGGCGTCTTCGGTCAGCCAGTCGGCCAGGCGCGCAAGGTGACTTGCCTGCAGCTCGCGGTGCGCAACGACGTGATGCTGCGTGTAGCGTCGGCGGCGTGCCTCTGGCGGCTGCCTGGCATGGTCTGGCGTCTTGATGCTGCGCACCGTCACGCCTTCCAGCAGCCCGCCGGGCTGGGTCAGCGCCTCGGCCCCAAAGCGTTTGGCGGACATGCCGATGAAATGCTCTGTCGCCTTGTCCGCGCCTTCGAACCCGTAAAGCACAAGGTCGAGGATCGAGCGCGAGTAGTGGCCCACCGTCAGCTTGCGCTCGAACCCCTTGGTCGGCACCCAAAGGGTCACCCGCTCCGGCCCGCGCAGGGCCAAACGGTCGATCAGGGGGCGGAACGCGCGCTCAAAGGCATCCGCCCGGATGGTTGGCGCGATCAGGGTCAGCGACGCGACTGATTCGAGGAACGCTTTTTTCTTCTCAAGGATTTCGTGCAGCCAGTCCGCCCCTTGCAGCGACAGCAGGTAGCGTTCCAGCAGAATGACCCCTGCCCCATCCACCGTCAGGTGCAGCGGCGCGCCCGTTGCGGCGAACTGGTCGAACATCTCTGCCGCCGCACCGTCGGCATCGGCGGCGATTCCCTTTTGCGCCAGCATATAGCGATGCTGTCCTGCCCGGTCGGCGGCGCGCGCGATATCGCGCCAGAACGCCCGACCGATCCCCGCCGTCGTGGCCTCGATCTCGTCGTTCAGATTCTCGGACAACGCGCCGACCTTCTTCACCGCAGTCTGGAACAGATGCTCCAGCACGGCGCTCGTGCTTTCGACCATGTCGTTGCACCAGAACAGAGTGTACGGATAGACGCCCGCCGCCTGCAGCGCAGGCCTTCGGTCGATCTCTGCATGAAAGGCCGCGTCGATCCCCAACAGCGAACCGGGCAGAGAGACATGGACGGGCCGATGCGGTTTTGCGGCGATCTTTCCGGCGGTCAGGCCGACGGACTTGCGCGTCGAGGCATAGCTGCCCACCGTCACGTGATCCCCGTCATCGAGATGCGCGAAATGCCCCAAAAGCTGGTGGCGCGGCGCCGATCCGGCCTTGATCGGCCCGTCATCGAAAAAGATGCCGCGCCGCGAATGGGAGTAGGTGAAGGCGTCGGGCGCTGGCACCCCGAGCCGCAGCACCCACGCATCGAGCACATGGCTCGACCAGTCCTCGTACGTCCAAAGCGCCACGCCCTTCAGACGATGGCCGTCGACCTCCACCCCGCCCCACTCCGCGCCATGGGAGTTCAGAACCAGGAACCCACGATCCGTGTAACCGATCACGACGAACGCGTGGTTCTCGCCCGGCTCTGCCCGCAGCGTGATCACGCCCTCTTCGGGGTCGCGCCACCCGGCATGGGTCGAGGCCGCGACCAAGATACTGTCAGCCTCTGCCAATGCCGCATGATAGTCGTTCAGGTAGGACCGGACGCGATAATAGGCCCCCAGCGTGGTGCGCGTCGCGGCAACCGCACGCTCGACCGTCAGATCGGTGTCCCGCGGATCGTCGGGCCACAGGGCATCGCCGCAGACGCCGTTGTGGTAGAATCCCTTGATGACCGATCGCAAAGAGGTGACGCCCCTTGCGGTGCGCGCGGCCGTGCCCTGCTCCTGCTGCACACCCATTTGATACAGCATCCGCGCCGACACGGGCGGAGGACGCGCGGCCCCGTCGGCCAGGGCACCGATCCGGTGCATATCGATCAGGTTCGCCAGCGCGTGTCCCGCGCAGGTGCCCGCCGCGCCTTGATGGCGCAGCTCATAGGGCAGCCCGCCCACCCGCACGAGCCGGTCGATCAGCGCGGTCTGGCTGCTCTGCGCCAAGGGCCGCAAGGACGGCTCGTACACCCGGTCCCGAAGGTCGGTCGGGTCGGCACGAAAGCCGGTGTCGGGGTTCGGCAGATGCGGCAACGGACTGACTCCTGCTGGTGGGGCGGCACCGCCCCCGAAGGGACGGCACCCGTGCTTGGTCAGGCGTGCAGCCCGCAGGCGCGCATCATCTTTTCAAGCGTGTCGATGGGTTCACCGTTCGGCTGAACCGCATCGGCCGGGGTCCAGCTGTTGAAGCTGCCTTGGTTCAGATAGCTGCGCGGGTCCGTCACCAGCAGACCGACCAGCGTTTCGGCCACCAGCCGACTGCCCAAGCTGCCCAGATGCGCGCCGTCCGCTTCGACTTCGGCCTCTTTCAGCACGTAGTACCAAAGTGGCGTCGCCGTTTCGAACCCGCCGCCGGTTACGGCGGCCTGCATCGCTTCACTGCCAGAGGCAATCTGCTCTGCCGACAGTTCGGGCACCGAAATACCCTTGTCGTACAGGCACTTCACCATCGCCTGCCCCGTCGGAACATTGAACACGTAGCCCCGCCGCATGTTACGCTCGGCCAGACGCGACATCATCTCGTTCGGGTCGTTGTTCTCCAGACTGTTCATCGGCAACGCGATCCGCGTGTCGATCTTGCGCGCAACACGGTTGGGCATCGGAGAGGTGCCGATCATCCTGTCCCATTCCGCAGGCCAGTTGCTGGGCAGGGTGGGCAGACCGCGCATCCCCCCGCCGCCGGTGAACTGGAACATCTCGCGGAACGTCGCCCGTCCGTCACCGCTGCCATCGGCGGCACGGCCGAAGTTGCGGTTCCAGTCGTAGTCGCCCCGCACCATCGAGTGCCCGTAGCGGTAGGCCGCGACAGAGAATTCCAGCGGCATCGGCAGCACGCCTTCCGGCAAGCTGTCCTTGTGGGCATCGTGGAATGCCGAATAAAGCGGCGCGCGATCCGCCACGACCTGATCCACCACGGCAGGATCGCAGATCGTCTTCAGGAAGACGTTCACCACAAGCCATTGGTAGATCAGCGTGACGTTCTGGCGTGCTTCGGCAAAGATTTCGTCGGCGTCGGTCTTGCCTTCGTCCCGCAGGGTGTCGGCGATGGCGTTGTGAAGCCGCAGGATGCTCAGGTGGAACTGCGCCACGATCAGGTTCTCGTCGTTGCGCCCGTCGCCGATCAGCGCGGTCCGCCGCACCTCCTCGTCCGAGCGCGCGCCATCCGGATTGAACAGCTCGTTCACCTCGTCCATCGTCAAATGGCCGCTGTCGATGGCGGCGCCCAAACGGGGCAGGTCCGCACCGTCATCCGCGGGCAGCGGAGGACGCTCGAAGCCAGGAATGTTGCTGATCAAGCCCAACCGCATCTTGGCCGGATCGTCGGGATCGCGCAGTGCGATCTCCAGCTTTTCCGCTGCCGGGCTTTGCCCCGGACCGTCACCGTAGACGCTGTCCAGCTCCAACCGGCCCTTGCGCAGGTTCAGCTTGACGGTTTCTGCCGCGTCGCGCGATTGCGGCGCGATGTCGGGGCGGTCGATGTTGAACGCGCCCTCGGGCGTGCCGGGCGCATCCTCACGGTCCGTATTGGCCGTGATATCATGGTCGATGAACTGTCCCATGTAGGTGAAGACCGGCGGCATCGTGGACTCGCCCGCCGCGTCTTTCTGGTCCAACGACGCCTCTGCCATGGCATCGGCCAAGGCCTTGATCTTGTCGCCCACGCCGTCGATCGCGGGCACGTCCGCCGCATCCTTGCAGTAAAAGCGGAACGCCTGGCGCGGCTCCAGCCCCAGAGCGGGGTCGGGATCGGGATCGGGGACCGGGTATTTCTCGGTCTTCCACTCGCGGGATTTTTGAATGCTGGCCACGTCACGCAGATCGACATGGTCCGAAGCAGATTTGGAACGGCTGGCGCCACGCGCTGCCGGTGTGGCCGAAATGGTTTGGCCATGTCCTAATTTGTAAAGCATTGGTCTCTGGCTCCGACTTGGCCGATGCCAAGATCGCGAAAGCGGATCTACCCTGAAACTGGGCACCTCGCGGAACTTGGTCGTTCGGCGAAATTAAGAAATACCGCGATATGGCGCGGTCCTTTATCTCTCGTCGCGGGCCTCTTCTTCCTCCTCCTTTCCGGCGTCGCGACCTGAAATCAATCCGGGAAAGCCCCGGCCTTCGACGTCTGCCTGAACACGGGCTGACGACTGATACCGTGTAGGACACCCCGTGACCCACCGGCCGGACCGGACACCATCACTGGATGGCTCCGGTTCGCAACGTCGACCAGTGGATCGCCGGTTGTGCCGCCGCGTGGTCAGCCTTGCGCCCCGCCGTCAGCGCGGCCTTGACAGCCACACCGGTTCCGGCGCCACGCGGCGCGATGCATCCTGCCGACATACCCAGAGACACAAGCCCCGCCGTCAGCGCCACCGCACCCGACGTGCCCGAGAACCGGCAATAGGCCGACCGATAGTCAAGGATTGCGCCGTCCACACCGAACACCTGCGCGTTGGGGCTGGAATTGTAGCCCGCCCGCCCCGGCACGTCTGTAGACACAAGGTCCTGCGGTGCGTGAAGACGCGCGTTGGCGTCAGTGCCCGCCGCATCTCCGAAATTGCCCAGCCCGTCCAGATAGGCGCGGCCGTGATCGTTGGGATTGAACCCTGCCGCCTGCACGTCCAATCGTTGCAGATCATGGTCCAGCCTCTCACCGTCGCCGCTTGGCGCGTATACGGTGATCGCCTCTGACACCGGGGAATAGCTGGCCGCGTGCCCGGCTGCGGTCCGCGCGCCGACGGCGATGATCCCGTTGTCATCGGCGGCAAGATTTCCCGGAAACAGCACCGTGTCCTGTGCGCCATTCCCGGCGGCACAGATGACCGGAACCCGCTGGGACACCGCCACTGTCAGCGCGCCTAGCAAGTCCCATTGCGCCAGTTCCTCTTCGCTCAGCCCGACCCCCAACGCACGCCCCAGCGCGTCCACAGTGGTCGCGGCGTCCGGTGCCAAGCTGCGCGGCGACGGGAAGTCACGCGCCAGAACGATGACATCCGCCTTGATCAGAACCGCGTAGAGCATCGCCAGGATCAGCTGCTCTGGCTCCGGGTCGAAATGTGTCGAGATCGGTACGATCTCGCAGAAGGGATCCACCCCGGCAAAGGCGAAGGACACCGAACCCGCGCCGGTGACTTCCTTCATGTCGCCCGTGACCGGATCGAAGATGCGCGTGCCGGAAACAGCCACCTGATCCGCCGCAACGGGCCGCGCCCCGATCAGACCAGCCATCGCGGTGCCATGCGCCGAAAAGCTGGGGGCCGTGGCAGGCTGCACGATAGGGTCTACGTCGCTTCGCAAATGCGCTACCAACAGGTCCCATTGGGACCGCGCGCCATTCGGCAGATCATCGGGAAAAGGGATCATCTCGCTTCCAAGCGCCGACGCCAGTCCAGCCCTGTCGGCAGGAACCGCAAAACGCGCCGAGAAGAAATCCAGCGCCCGACCCGTGTCGATCGCGCCCCTCAGGTTCGGATGCTCCGCCGCGACGGACGTGTCGATCAGCGCCACTCGCGTCCGACGCGATCCTGCACGCTCTGCCGCCCGGTCCCATCCATCCGAGCGAAAGCTCGACAGATCCGTGACAACCCCCATCTCCGCCAGCGGCCACAGGGCGTGGAACGCCGGGTAGACCCCCCTGCCCCGCTGCGCGTCACTGTCCAGCCGGATCCGGTCCTGCATCGTCTCGCTCATACCCATTCCTCCCGCGCGGCCAGCATCTGATCTTCCAGCACGACTTCGAAGATCGGCGTCATCATCTGCGCCAGCGCCCGTCCCGCCGCCGTGTCCTGCGCATAGTGCAGACCGGCCCATTCACGGTTTTCCGCGATGCGGCGCGCGCTTAGAAACAGTTCGGCGATGCCCGGATGTTCGGGCGCGACACGCGCGAAGACGAAAGCGATGGCGTAGGACAGGAACGCGTGGTTCGACGGATAAGACGGGTGAACAGGCACCGGCACGAAGGTCCGCAGGCGCGGATTGACAGTGCTGGGCCGGGGCGCATCGAAGCGATCCTTGTAGCGCAGGCCGATTTCCTCGCACAGCCGCGCCAAGATCAGAAACAGCGCCACGGTCTGCGGCGCACCCCCCGTATCCGTCACGCCCAGGGGCCGCAGATAGCCCGACAATTCAAGCTCCTGCTCCCTTACGATCTCTTGCCGACGCCCCGCTTCGGCATCCGTCAAAAGCGCCGCTTGCTTGCGCAACAACTCGCGCGTCTGGTCATACAATCCCGCAGGCGACGCGGGCAGCGGGATGGGCAGGTCATGCCACCAGTCCCGCAGGCGATGCAGTCTGTCGATCTCGTTCCACGGCAGCAGGATATCGGGTGTCTCGCCGGTCACCGGCGCGCCCGTGTCCACGGCATTGCGGTTCCTGTTCCGGTTTCGATTGCGGTTCCTGTTGCGATTCCGATTTCGGTTTCGGTTCCTGTTCCTGTTCCGGTTCAGCAAGGACGACGCGCCGCCCGAGCCCGCCGGAACCGACACGAAAGTCGTCGCATCGAACATCCCACCGCCCGCGGTCGGCAAATCCCCAAGGCGCGACGCCTCGACTGCCTCGAAACTGTCACCCACCGCCAAGAGCGCTGTCTTCACCAGAACGGCGCTGAATGGGTTCGTAGGTCTGTCATCGTCGTACATCAGTCTGCCCCAGCTTTCGTCAGTCCCTCGATCAGTATTCTTTTCGCCCGTGCGTCTCTCACGGCCATTCTATCGTCGCGCACCCAATCCACCGAAAACGCCGGGTCCATGCTGCGCAGCCGCTGCACGCAGTCCTTCGCGCCGTCGATATCACCGCGATGGGCCAGTGCGATCGACATGTATCGCAATGCTGCGCCGAAGTTCGGACGCAGCGACAGAACCCGTGCGCCCAGATCGGTCGCCGTCGGGAAATCGCCCTGAAGCGTCGCGATCATGCTGCGCGTGGTCTGCATGGTGAAGGAAATCGGGCTGAACGCGCCAAGCCGCAGCGCATTGCGCGAGGCCACCTGCGCCAGATCGTATTTGCCGCCGTAGGTGCAATGCAGCGCCAGATGGTCCCAGCAGAAGGCCGACTGCGGCGCCATCCGCAGCGCATGTTGCAGCATATCGCCCGCACCCTCGTGATCGTGCAGCACGTACCCGGCCGCATGACCAACCATCCCCAGCGCCAGCCCTCCGCTCGCCGGATCGCTGCGCACTTGGGCCACAAGGCGACGGGTGTCTTCTTCCAGCGTGCCCCTGCCCGTCTGCCAGTGCTCGCCCACGCGAAAGGTGTTCTGATACGCCAGCAAAGCCGGATAGATCGGTGCGTTGGTCACTTGCCAGGCCCGCTCCAACTCTGCCTCAAGGTCATCCAGCGCCTGATGGTCCAGCTGGAACATGGATGTCAGTGCATGAAACGGAGTGATCGGCGCGTCAGGATTTCCTTCTGCGCCCGACGCCAGCGTCCCTGACGTCCGTTCGACCACCTCTCCCAGAAGCCCAAGCACCTCGCTATGCTCCAGACAGGCCCGATCGGTGCGGATCGGGCCCCGCTCGGCGAACCACAGCAATTCCGTGTTCGAGCGATCCATCACCAGAACGCGCAGCGATACGCTGTCGCCCAACTCATACAGTCGGAATCGCAGGTACAGGCTGGGACTGTTCTGGACATCCAGCTCGCAAGTGTCTGCATCGCGGTCTCGGTAGTCGAACACCCGAGCCCCGACATAATCACGCAAACCGTCGGAAATGCAGTCAACCAACGCCTCGGCCAGGTACAGCGCGTTGATCGAACGCGAATGAATAACCGGCTGCAGCAACCCAATCACTGGGCGAAGATCTTCAGCCGGGGGCGTGGAGTAGTCCGTCAACAAGCGCGCCCGAGGCGGTTCAGCCGCGGCCTCGATGATCCTGTCGCGCCACTGCATGCGCTGATCGCGCAGCCATTCTTCGAACCCCTCTGCTGGAAGGTCGATACCTTCCAACACGTCGGGCGGATCGCTGACGATCTCTGTAGGTAAAGCCGAAACTCCGTCCCGCAGGAATCTCAGCAGATCGACGGAAACGACATCGGGATCAAGACGCACGAGTGACGGGGTGATCTCAATCAAGGCGGGATCGCACTCCGCCAGTTCTCGGCGCAGTCCATGCAGGGCCGTTCTCAAGCTCTGCGCCGCGCGTTGCGTGTCCTTGTCCCCCCAGAACAGATCTTGCAGTCGGGCTCTGGACACGCCGCCGCGCCCCGCAAGGGCGATTACAGCAAGCATCGCTTGCCGGTGGGTGCTTCGCGATGTGTAGTCCGCGCCGTCGGCGCCGGTAAGCCGCATCGGCCCCAGCAAGTCCAATGTAGCCGCGCGATCCGCGCAGGCTTTGCGTCGGGCGTCGAACACAGCGTCCAATCCTTTTACGGTGGCACTGTCGTCGAAGACGGCCGCCGCAAGCGGAAGTCTATCGGAACAAAACTCGCTTACGCAAGGTAAAGTGGAGAGCCTCTGCCTGACGAAATGATTTTCATGATAATAAATCACAGGGGTCTCTCCGGAAATATCTCGGACGCGCACAGCCGATCCGCCGGACGCTCTTGCGACGGTTGGGACAACTCCAGAATAAAGCGCGCCGTATAACTGTCTTCCGAACGCCCTTTGCCGACCGCCATACATGGGCGGGAGAGATCATCGTAATAACCGGCCGACAAAGGGCTTCGAATTGCGGTCCGATCAATCCAGACACACAACTTCAGCGAACGCGTGGTTGCTGTGGTCCGCTCGGTCGAACATTCCGAAACAGGTGTTCCACAGCAGATCATCTCGAACCTCCACATACTGAAGCTGAGACATAGATATGTGACGTGGCGTTATCGCGACGTTAACCAACTGTTAACAAATCTGATTTTCTTCGGATCTGCCGCGAATCAGTCTGCGACAACCCGGATTTCGCGAATCGTCTGATCCTGAACGGCCAGTGCCGCGCGTAGACGGTCTGCATGATGCGTTTGGACGTACCCCGCCACGAACCGCGATTGCGCTCGCAATGTCAGGATACCGCTCTCCGTATCCAGCGCCGTAAGTCCAGCGAACCATGCCGCATGAAGTGCCGGATCCTGCGCCAGCAGTCGAGCAGACGCTCGGCTCCAGGCATCGTTCACGACCGGCGCTTCCGATTTGGGATGCAGTGGAATGACCGTCGCTCCGCTCTGTGCGGGCGGTTCGGGTGCGTCGCTCATCCGGGCCACGAAGTCCGGGCCAACCGCCTCCCAATGCGGTGCTGTTGCGCGCAGCAGCCGATCCATCTGAATACGGTACTGAGCGACGCGCCCGCGTGCGGCAGGGACATGAAGCGCTATCCACTCACGGCGTTTCAATTCCGCAATCTCGCGTTTCGCGGTGCGTTCTGTTACGCCCCACATACGTGCGAGTTCGCGTTGTCCGACGGAAAAGGTGCCTTGTCGCCAGTTGAACCGTGCTGTGATCAAAAGAGAGAGGCGCAGCGCCAGTCGCGAAGATACCGGATCGCCACAACTTGCCATGGCCAGTAGGGCAGTGAGGATATCGTATTTGATCGCCGCCGCGCCCGGACCCGCGATGGGTCTTGTTTGCGACAGCAGGCCTGCGCGACCGCTGTTCATCGTCCTGCTCCTCGTCCCGGCGATCCAAGCGCCGTGGTGGTCAGGGGCGTCGACCGATTACCCGGCTCTTCAAACGCTATTCCCGACCTTGAAGGGATTAGCGTTGGAATGCCCCTTCTTGTCAAGGATTCGTCAGGAAGTTCAATTTCCTCAAACCAAATTTAATCTCTTATCGGTATGAGTATTGGTATTGGGGGACGTCTAGTGTGTCACCCTATTGGGGCTTAATGTCCCCTCAAGATGTATGCAGGGCGCTTTCATGTCCCCCCAATATGCCGTCTCGGACAGATGATTCTGCCCTCGATGGACGCGTCCCCTGATTCGGAGGTCAGGCTATTACAGGCTTGGGCTTATCCGCGGGTAAGCCCCTGCCCCATCGGAAAATATCCATCTCGACAGAAAACGCAAATTGCGCGTAAATACTGGAAGAGCAGATAATAACGTCCGAGGCAAAACATGCTGACACATACAGATCTAAGAGAGCTGCAATCCCGTTCGCTGAAGATGCAGGGTTGGATCCGCCAGCAGACCTTCTCTCCCGAGAACCAGAAGACCCTGCGGCGCTTTTCCTCGTGGGAGGTGTCAGAACTGATCTTCGGCATGAACCAGTCCACCTTCCGTGGCAAGCTGGCCGCTGATCCCTCCTTACCCGCGGGTAAGGTCGAGCCGGACGGACGGCAGCGCTGGTTCTCTCTGGATGAGGTCAACGCCCTGCGGCGCAAGCTGAAGCCCCGCGGCAAATCCCTGATGCCGCCCCGCCCTCCTGGCCGCGCCTTCCGGACCGCCATCGCCAACTTCAAGGGCGGCGCCGGCAAGTCCACCGTGGCCCTTCACTTTGCCCATGCCGCTGCGCTTGATGGGTACCGGGTGCTCTGCGTCGACTTCGATCCGCAGGCGACCCTGAGCCATTCGATGGGCCTGACCGATGTCAGCGAAGAGAATACCGTCTGGGGTATCATGGCCCGCGATTTGATCCGCGAGACCGAGGCCCAGAACGCCGCCCCCCGTGGCGCGATGTCGGGCACCGCCCTGCCCCAGCGCCAGATTCCCAGTTCGATCACCGACCTGGGCTTGCAGGATCTGCGCGTGCAGGACTTTGTGCAGCCCACCAACTGGTCCACGATCGACCTGATCCCGTCCTGCGCCAACGCGGCCTTCGTGGAGTTCGCGTCGGCCCAGTATCGCCACCTCAATCCCGAGTGGTCGTTCTTCGCCGCCGTCAGCCGGTTCCTGGATCAACTGCCTGATGACCAATGGGATCTGATCTTTTTCGATTGCCCGCCGGCCATCGGCTATCAGTCGATGAACGCCGTTTTCGCGGCTGACATGCTCTATATTCCCTCTGGCCCCGGGTACTGGGAATACGATTCGACCACCAGCTTTATCGGCCAATTGTCCGAAGCGCTGGAGGATCTGGCCCACGGTTTCCAAGGCACCTTACCCGCGGGGAAGGCAGACCTGCCCAAGGCCTTTCACGATGTGCGCTTCCTGCTGACGCGCTACGAATCCGGCAACGAGTTGCACCGCGCGATGTTCGAGGCGTTTGGTAAAGTGTTCGGCGATAGGCTGGCCACCCACCCGATCGAGATGACCCGCGCCGTCGAACAGTCCGGCCGGTTTCTCAGCTCGGTCTACGAAATGGATTACCGCGACATGACACGCGAAACATGGCGCCGCGCCCGGGCCAGCTTTGACACCGCATACGCAGAGATGAAGGGCACGCTGAATTCCCATTGGGAGGCGATTGCAAGCGGCACCTTACCCGCGGATAAGGTCGGGGAAGAAGGAGAGACGGCATGACCCGCAAACGGCGCATGTTCGATATCGACCTGCCGGACGATCCCGCGACGGACCCGGCGCCCGCGCCATCCGATGCCCCGCCGGCGCGGCGCGGGCCAATGGCCAGCGCCATTGCCGAAAACGCCGAAGCATTGCAGGCACGCCAGACCGCCAGCCAGGCCATCCGCGCCGAGAACGACGCGCTGGCGCACGAGTTCGTGGCGCTGCGCGAGGCCGGTCACGTGGTCGAAAGCGTGCCGCTGGAGGATGTGCATACCCATCTTCTGGCGCGAGATCGCATGCCCGGAGAGGATCACGAGCTGGCAGAGCTGGTCACATCAATCCGTGATCTGGGGCTATCGAACCCGATCCGCGTTCTGCCGCGTCCTGACGGCGACGGCTATGAGTTGGTGCAGGGCTATCGACGCCTCAGCGCGTATCGCGCGCTGGCCGAAGAAGGGCAGGGGGACTGGGCACGGATTCCGGCGCTCGTCCTGCAGGGCGCGTCTGACATCGAAGGGCTGTATCGCCGGATGGTGGACGAGAACGTCATCCGAAAGGCGCTGTCTTTTGCCGAGATGGCGCAAGCCGCCCAGAACTTCGCCGCCGATCCGGCGACCGAGGCATCCGATGTCGGAAGCGCCATCGCGGCACTATTCCAGTCTGCGCCCTATTCCAAGCGCAGCTACATCAAGTCCTTTGCCTATCTGATGGACCGGATCGGCCCGTTGCTGCTGTACCCGACAGAAGTGCCGCGCGCCCTTGGTGTGTCGTTGGCGCGCGAGATGAAGGATCGGCCCGAAATCATCGGCCTGATCCGCGAGGCGCTGGCGGATTGGGACACGCGCTCGATCGCCGACGAATTGGCCGTGCTGCGCAGCGTGGTTTCCGACGAAGCCGCACCGGAAGCGACGGCAAAGCCGCAGTCGAAGACGAAGGCGGCGACGCGGACCAAGACGACATTCCACATTTCCAGCAGGGCAGGGCAGGTCAAATGCACTGCCGGTCCGGGTCGGTTGGAAATCAAGGTGGACCGTGATTTTTCATCCATCGAACGCCAGAAGCTGGAGCGTGCGATTGCCTCTCTGATAGACGGACTTGCCTGACCTTATCCGCGGGTAAGGTTTGGCTTTTCCGTAGTGTAAGTGTCCTGAGAATACAAATATATCAGTATCTTGAGCGAAATTTGCGTCTGCAAAGCCTTGCAGACGCAGACTCCCAGTTCGGTAAAGTTCGTGCCAAAGGGACCAGGCCTGCCCCCTTATGGCTGATTGATCGCACCCCGTGGCGGCGCGAGGCTTGGTGCGTCTGAACAAAAGGGGCACGGGCATGAGGGTAGGGCAACTTCGCGCGATACGTATACCGACCTCGGGGTGGATCGACGTGCCCCGATTCGTGCGGTTCCTTGCGACGGGATTGGTCAACACAGGCTTCGGTTACGCCGTTTTCGTCGTAGGGCTTCTCGTCGGCTTGCAGCCCGCAACGGCGCTTGCCATGCAATTTGCGCTCGGCATCCCGTTCAACTTCCTTGTTCACGGTCGGTATGTTTTCGGACCGAAGGGCACCGCGCGTCTGCCGGCCTATGCGCTGGCATATCTTGCGCTTTACGGCGTCAATCTTTGGCTGCTGGGTCTGCTGATCCCGACCCTGGCCGCATCCGCGGCGCAGGCCCTGTTGCTGCTGCCGATGGCCGGCCTGTCGTTCATCGTTCTGTCCCGCGTCATGCGATAGGAGGCGAAATTGGTCACTGCATCCGATATCCCGGTCGGCTCCGTATCCCGGTACCGTTGGCAGGGGCGCGCGGCAGCCGTCGCCCTTGTCGCGCTGCTGTTCGTCGCCGTTACTGCCCGCATACTGACGTTCGAAATCCGGGCGGATGAGCAACTTTACATACCGCCTGCCGTGCTTCTGGAGAGCGGTCGGATCTATGCCGATTTCTTCTACAACCACACACCGTACTCCGCCTTCCTTTACCGCGCCGTCTACCTGCTGACCGGCGCTCAGGACCTTGTTGGCGCCGCGCGGTTGACCACCGTTCTGGCTTGGGGCGTGACGTTGGCGGTGGTGTGGTGGGCCAGCCTGAAGCTGTCGCGGTCGGTCCCGATGGCGATGTTCTGCACCGTTTCGGTGGCGGCGAATGTCTATCTGCTGACGGTGGTCGGCATGACGGCGACCAACAACTTCTTGCAACTGGGGCTGGTGTACGCCGGTTTGGCGCTGTTCGCGCTGGCGGCGCTGGAGCCGCAGCACCGGCGCATCCGCATGTTCGGGGCAGGGGTCGTTCTGGCCATCGCGGTCGGTATCAAGGTCAGTGCGGGCTATGCCGTCCTGCCCGTCGTTCTGGCAGCGGTCTTTCTGCCTGCGGGCGTGTCATTGCGTGAGCGTTTCAACTCTATGTTTCTTCCGCTGGCGCTTGGCGGGCTGATCGGGGGGCTGCCCCTGTTCGCCATCGTGTTGGCCGATCCCATCCGCTTTCTGGATCACGTCATCGGCTATCACACCGGGCCGCATGTCGCTTACTGGACAGAGATGCGGCACACAGAACCGGGCTTGGCCTTCGGCCTTGGCGGCAGGCTCCAGTTGGCGTTCGAGGTCTGGTTGCAAAGCACCAACCTTCTGATCCTGGCCGCGATTGCGCTTGTTGGCGGGCTAGCTTTGCCGAATGCCGGTCGGCATCCAGTGCGCCTGATCGCCGGGTTGGTTGTCATCACCGCCGTCATCGCCATCCTGTGTTTTCTGCCGAAGCCCGCGTTTCCGCAGTATTTCATTCTGCCGCTGGCCGGTTTTCTGCTGGTGCCGCCGCTTTTGTGGCGCGACCTTGATCCGGGGCAGGCGGCTGTCGCGCGTCCGGCCCTGACGGGACTGGTGGTGTTGATCTTCATTCTGGGCGCGCCGCGACTGGCCGAACCGGTGCTGTCGCTGGCCAAGGGCACACCGACCACGGCCCAGCGGGTTGAGGATGGCGGCATCGCGATCCGCGATGCCATACGCGTGGAAGAAAAGGGGCGCATCGCCACGTTCTTCCCGGTCTATCCATTGCAGGCCGGTCTGCCGGTCTACCCCGAATTCGCGACTGGCCCGTTTGCCTACCGCGTCGTGCCGATGGCGGCACCTGAGGAGCTGACCCGTTTCGTGATCGCCGGTCCCTCTGATGTGGCGCCGCTGTTCGACGCCGATCCCCCCGCGGCCTTGCTGACGGGCTTCATGCCCGATCTGGAAGCACCCTTGGAGGCTTGGGCCGAGGCCAACGGCTACCGCATCGATCCGAACGTTGATTTCAATACACGCTACGGACGCGCCCGGTTGTGGGTGCCGGCTGACTGAGTCCCGAAAGGTCAGGGCGGGCAAATGAGGCCCGATCTTACTCCTTTGGAGGGATGCACCCGCCCGCAAAGAGGATTCCCGCCCGGACGGTGCCGCGTCAGCATGATCATGAGCCTGCACCGATCCGCGGACGGGCCGTCAACCGGAAGTCGGGGGACCTGGGAATGAAGATTGTCTTACTTGCAGGTGGATTGGGGTCGCGATTGGCCGAAGAGACCACCAAGATTCCGAAACCCATGGTCGAGGTCGGCGGCAAGCCGATCATCGTTCACGTCATGGATATCTATAACCAGTTCGGACACTCGGACTTCATCGTGGCGGCCGGCTACAAGTCGATGCTGCTGAAGCAGTATTTCAGCAACTTCCATCTTGTCACCAACGACATCACGGTTTCACCGGCGGCCGGCACCTGCAACCTGACCCCGACAGCCCTGCGCGACTGGAGTATCTCTGTCGTGGATACCGGCGCGCTGACGATGACCGGCGGTCGCCTGCAACGCCTGCGTGACTGGATCGGCGACGAGACCTTCATGGTCACATACTCCGACGGTGTCGGCGACATCGACATTGATGCGCTCGTGAAGTTCCACCGCAGCCACGGCAAGCTGGCCACCGTCACCGCCGTGCAACCACCCGCCCGCTTCGGCAACCTGGAGCTGGACGCGGATGGCACGCAGGTCGTCGAATTCACCGAAAAGGTGCGCAAGCACGAGACCTGGATCAACGGCGGGTTCTTCGTGTTCGAGCCGGGCATCTTCGATTACCTGACCGGCGACACCGAGCCGCTGGAGCAGGCGCCGCTGACCAAGATCGCCCGCGACGGCGAGTTGATGGCGCATAAGCACTACGGCTTCTGGCATCCGATGGACACGATCCGCGACCGCCAGTTCCTCGACGGTCTGTGTAACGAGGGCACGCCGCCCTGGGCCAAGGCGGTCCCGGTGGGGGATCAGGCCCTGCAGGCGGCGGAATAGGTGATGGACCTCACTCGTCTTCAGGGTCGGCGCGTTCTGCTGACGGGCCATACCGGCTTCAAGGGCGGGTGGATGGCCCATTGGCTGGCCGCGTTGGGCGCCGATGTGGTCGGGGTCGCGCTGGACCCCGAAGACCCGCGCGGCATCTGGCAGGCGGCGCGGCTGGATGACCTGATCGACAGCCGGATCGCGGATATTCGCGATGCGGACGCGCTGAACGCCGCGGTGCGCGATGTGGATGCCGATCTGGTGATCCACATGGCCGCGCAGCCCTTGGTGCGGGCGTCCTATGCCCGTCCGGTCGAGACGTTCGCCACCAATGTCATGGGTACCGCACATGTGCTGGAGGCGGCACGCCGGATGCCGTCCCTGAAGGGCGTGATCGTGGTGACGTCCGACAAGTGCTACGACAACCGCGAATGGCTGTGGGGCTACCGTGAGAACGACCCCTTGGGCGGCAAGGACCCCTACAGCGCCTCTAAGGGCTGCACGGAAATCCTGGCGGCGTCCTGGCGGCATGCCTTTTTTTCTGACCCGACCGGTCCCCAGCTTGCGACGGTCCGGGCCGGCAACGTGATCGGCGGTGGCGACTGGTCGGCGGATCGCCTGATCCCCGATTTCGTCCGCGCCGCTCAGGCCTCTGCGCCGATGCGCATTCGCTGCCCGCAGGCCATCCGCCCCTGGCAGCACGTTCTGGAACCGCTGGCTGGCTATCTTGCGCTGGCGAACCGCCTGCTTGGCCCCGATGCCGCCGAAGCCGCAGAGGCTTGGAACTTCGGCCCCGATCCCGGTGGCGTGGCAACGGTCGAGGCCGTTTGCGCACAGCTTGCCCGGACTTGGCCCGAGGGACAGGCCGAAATCATCGTCGAACGCTCGAACGACGATCCGCCAGAGGCGGGACTGCTGCGGCTGGACAGCACGAAGGCCGCGACGCGGCTGGGCTGGCGGCCCTGCCTAGATCTGGGCCGCACGCTTGAGATGACGGCGGACTGGTATCTGGCACAGGCCGAGGGCGCCGACATGCGCGCCGTCGGAGAACATCAACTTTCCACTTACAGGGGACTGGCGGCATGAACGCGTTAGACAAGATCACGACCAAGACGCCCGGCATCCGGGTCAACTACGGTCAGACCGTCCACGGCGAAGAGGAGATCGCGGCCGTCGTACATGCGCTGCGTACCTCGACCCAGATGGGTAAGCACGTTCGCGAGATGCAGGAAAGGGTGTCCAAGCTCTTCGACAAGAGCCATGGCATCATGGTCAATTCCGGCTCTTCCGCGAATTACATCGCCATAGAGATCCTGGGTCTGGAGCCGGGGAGCGAGGTCATCACGCCCGCGCTGACCTTTGCCACGACGGTCGCGCCGATCGTGCGGCAGGGGCTTGTGCCCGTCTTCGTGGATGCCGCGCCCGGCACCTACAACATCGACGTGGACCGCGTCGAAGAGATGATCGGGCCGAAGACGAAGGCCATGATGATTCCTTCGCTGATCGGCAACCTGCCCGACTGGAAGCGCCTGCGCCAGATTGCGGACAAGCACGGCCTGATCGTGGTCGAGGACAGCGCAGACACCCTGGGCGCGACCATCGGGGATGCATCCACGGGCCGGTTCTCGGACATTTCGACCACCAGCTTCTACGGCAGCCATGTGATCAACTGCGCGGGCAACGGCGGGATGCTCTGCGTCAAGGACGACAGCCTGGCGCGTGAGGCGTTACTGCTGCGGTCCTGGGGGCGCACGTCGTCGCTGTTCACCGAGTCCGAGGCGCTTGAGAACCGTTTCGGCGTGCAACTCGACGGAATTGACTACGACGCGAAGTTCCTGTTCGAACGGCTGGGATACAACCTAGAGCCGTCTGAAATCGGCGCTGCCTTCGGGCTGGTGCAGTTGGACCGGCTGCAGGACAACATCGCGGCACGCGAACGGAATTTTGCCGAGCAATACGGCTTTTTCTCGCAATACGAGAATTGGTTCGAGATGCCGAACCAATTGCCCGACAGCCGGACGGGCTGGCTGTCCTTCCCGCTGACCCTGCGCGACGATGCGCCGTTCAGCCGGACAGAGATGCAGGTCGCGCTGGAAACCGCGAATATCCAGACGCGCCCGGTCTTTACCGGCAACATCCTGCGCCAGCCTGCGATGAAGGACGTGGCCAAGCGGGTCTCAGACGACGGCTACCCGGTGTCGGATCAGGTCATGCGTGGCGGCATCCTGCTGGCCTGTCACCACGGGCTGACGCCTGAACATCTTGACCACATGCACGCGACTTTCAGCGCATTCGCCGCCCGTTTCTGAAACGGCCGTATAACAAGGGACGACCATATCATGTTGCAAAATCATTCCTCTATCGCCTTGTCCGATCCCGGCCTTCTGACGCAATGCCGTTGCTGCCTGTCAGAAGACCTTTTCTGCTTTCTGCCGCTGGGGCTGCACGCCCCGGCCAATATGTTCATCCGCCCGGAAGAGGCATCAGAGCCGCACCCCGCCTTCCCGCTGGACGCGCAGGTCTGCCTGTCCTGCGGTTTGGTGCAGGTCGCCGACCAGATCCCCGCCGGATTCTTCGAGCATTACCTTTATGTGCCGTCCGGCGCGTCCACGATGCACACGCATTTCAAGGGATTGGCCGAAGCGCTGGAAGCCCGCGCCAAGGGTGGGTTGATCGTCGATGTGGGCTGCAATGACGGACTGATGCTGGCGGCGGCGAACGCCCAAGGCTCGAAGACGCTGGGGATCGACCCCGCAGCCAATATTGCCGAGCTGTCGCGCGAACGGGGCGTCGAGGTCGTCGTCGACTACTTCACGCCCGAAACGGCCGCCCGTTTGGCGAAGGAACGCGGCAAGGCCGCCGTGATCTCGACCACCAATACCTTCAACCACATCGGCGACCTGCACGATTTCATGCGCGCCGTGGATGTGCTGCTTGAGCCCGAGGGGACTTTCGTGATTGAGGTGCCTTGGGGCCTTGAAATCCTGGAAGGCAACCAGTTCGACAACATCTACCACGAGCACGTCTCGGAGCTGAGCCTGCTGTCCGTGCGCAAGCTGGTGCAGCATTTCGACATGGATATCGTCGATGTCGAACACATGCCGGTGCATGGCGGAACGATGCGGGTCTATGTGCGGCGCACGGCCTGCGGCGAAGCCCCCAGCGCGCGAGTCGTCTTCATGCTGGAACGCGAGGACGCCGCCGGCATGACCGATCGCGCCACGTGGATCGCATTCGCCGATCGGGTGCATGACATCCGTGAACGGTTGTTGGCGGCGCTCGATCTGATCAAGTCCGAAGGGTTGAAGGTGGCCGGATACGGTGCGCCGGCCAAGGGCAACACGCTTCTGACCTACTTCGGAATCGGGCCGGATCGCGTGGACTTCCTGGTGGACCGCAACCCGCTGAAGCAGAACATGCTGGCCCCGAACACGGGCATTCCGGTCAAGAGCCCCGAGGCCATCAAGACCGAGAAGCCCGACGTCCTGCTGGTGCTGGCCTGGAACTTCCTGGACGAGATTCTGGAACAACAGGCCGATTTTGCGGCCGCCGGTGGACGGTTCCTTGTGCCTCTGCCTGACGTCCGGATGATCTAGTCCGGTGACAAGCGCCATCGTCATAGGGGGTGAGGGCTTCATCGGGCGTCACCTGGTGAAGACCCTTCGGGCGCAGGGAACGCGCGTGATCGTTGTGGGCCGCCCCAAGCGCGATGCGGTGGCGGCAGAGGACCTGCACCGGATCGACCTGACGGATCCTACGGCCGTGGCAGGGCTGTTCGACTCGTTTCCCGGCGCGCAGGTCTACTACCTGGCGGCGACGACCCGCCCGCCCGCATCCGCTAGCGGTGCTGGTGTCGCTGACTTGGCCATGTCCGATATCGTTCCGCTTCTGACGACGGTAGAGGTGGCGGCGCAAGCCGCCACGCCGCCGCGCTGTTTCGTGCGTGCGGGCAGCCTTGCGGAATACGGGTTCTCTCGGGTCGCCTGCGCGGAAAGCCACATTTGCCGACCGGCGACAGTTTACGGCGCCACGATCCTTGCCGGAACCGGCTACCTTGGCGCGATGTCCGAGCGCGTGCCGTTCCCGATCACCACCGCGCGGCTTGGCCTGACCTACGGAACGGGGCAGTCCCAGTCCTTTCTGGCGGCGCGGCTTCTGGCCGAGCTGTCCGCCGGGCGCCCCGTGCGCATCGCGCGGCCGATGGATCGTCGGCCGATGATCCATGTGGACGATGTGGTTGCGGGGTTGATGGCAATCGCGCAATGCGCTTCGCCGCCGCCGATCGTGAACCTTGCGCCTGATCGGGCGACAAGCATGGGCAACCTGGCGCGGCGCGTGATCGAAGCGTTGGACGCGTCCTGCGATCTGGTGTGCCTGGACCCGATGCCCGGCCCGTCACAGTCGTTGTTCGCGGATGCGAAACTGGCCCGCCGCCGCCTTGGCTGGACGGCTCAACTGGACTTGCGACAGGGCCTGGCCCGGTCGCTGCCCGTGCGCTCTGAATTGGCGGAACGCGCGATCCCTGCAGGAGAATGAAGATGCACATGCTTCGTCACGACAGCGGCAAGCCCCTCGTCTCGGTGATCGTGCCGGTCTTCAACGAGGAAGAGAACGTGATGCGGACCTACGGACGCATCGCCCGCGTGTTCGACCAGCTGCCCGATCACGACATGGAGCTGATCTTCGCCGACAACCATTCGACCGACGAGACCGAGGCGCTGCTGGCGTCGTTGGCCGAAAAGGACAGCCGGGTGCGTCTTTTGCGCTGGTCGCGAAACGTGGGCTACCAGCGGTCCCTGCTGATGGCCTACCAGAAGGCACGGGGCGATTGCGCGGTGCAAATCGACGCCGACCTGCAAGACCCGCCAGAGATGATCCCTCAGATGCTGGCAGCTTGGTCCGAGGGCCATGCGGTGATCTACGGCATCCGGAAAAGCCTGCCGGACGGCCCTGTCGTCGCGGCCCTGCGGCGGATCTTTTACGCGATGATCGACCGGCTGAGCGAGGATGACTTGCCGCGCGACGTGGGCGAGTTTCGTCTGGTCGACGGGCGTATCCTGACCGAACTGCGGCGGGTGGATGACAGTACGCCCTATCTGCGCGGCCTTATCAGCACGATGGGATTCAGTCAGATCGGGCTGAGCTATGACCGGGCCGCGCGCGTGGCGGGGCACAGCAAGTTTCCCCTGAAGGCGATGGTGACGCTGGCGGTGGACGGCATCGTCAACCATTCGCTGGTGCCGCTTCGGATCGCGTCGATGACCAGCCTGCTGGTCGGCACGCTGACATTTCTGGTGGCGATCGGCTACCTGGTCAGCAAGTTGATCTTCGGACAGCAATGGCCGCCGGGATTTGCGACGACCACGATGCTGCTTTTGCTGTCGATCACCATGAACGCGATGTTTCTGGGGATTGTCGGCGAGTATATCGGCCGCATCTTCCAGCAGACCAAGCGGATGAACCGCCCCATCGTCGAGCGTGAGCTGAACGGCGATCGCGTGGTGCGCCAGCGTGACGGGCTGACGCAGGTTCCCGCCGAATAGAGTGAGTGTTGCCAGGGATCAGGTCGGCGCGGGCTGACCTGACGCTGCCCCGCTGCGTTCGCGCAGCATGTCCTCGATCACCTGCATCCATTGCCCCATGATGATGGCCTCGTCGAAGTCCTGCGCCCGGCTTTTTGCGGCATTGGCCAGGCGGTGCCGCAGGGCCGGGGATGACTGCAAGCGGATCAGCCCTTCGGCCATGGCCGCCGGGTCGCCGACCGGAACGAGCATCCCGTCGGTGCCGTCTGTTATGATCTCTCCTGGCCCCCAGTCGCATCGGGTGGACAGCACGGCAAAGCCTGACGCCATTGCCTCTATCAGCACGTTGGGAAAGCCCTCGAAGCGGGATGACAGCACGAAGATTCCCGGCGAAGCGGTCCAGCCAAGGGGGACGTCAGAGCGGCCGGCGAAGCGGACCTGACAGCCAAGGTCCAGCGACTGCACAAGCGCTTTCAGTTTGGCCTCTTGCTTGCCGACGCCATAGATGGTCAGCGGAAGGCGGTGCCCGCGGTCGCGCGCGATACGCAGGGCATGAAGAAGGACGTCGTAACCTTTCTGATCGTTCAGACGACCGACGGCAATCAAGTCGCTGGACGGAGCTTTGGTCGTCGTCAGTACGGCGGTTGCCACGGGATTCGCGACGACGCGCGCGTTTCGCACGGCCCAACCGGGCAAGGCGTCGCGTGCGGCCTTGGTCTGCATCACCACGGCGTCGGCCCGCGACAGCGTCAGTGGCATCGCCGCGCGCCACAGTGGGTTCATGCGCTGTTGTCTGAAGTTGTTACGCTCGGACGCGATCCAGCGCGTGTCCGTTCCCGCTGTCGCCAGCGCAGTCTGAACATTGATCTTTGTCAGGCAGGACAGGGCAAGGTCCTGTCCGCGAAGCGTGCGGCGCAGCCAGGCAATGCGGCGAAGGGTTCGATTGGCGGCGCTCTCGCCAAGTTCCGAGGCCATGGTTCGAAGGGCAACGCCTGCGGGCAACGGATGGTAGGCTGTATCGGACGTTCCGTGGATCGCCAGCATCGTTACGACATAGCCATCCCGGTCGAGGCGCGTGGCAAGTTGGGCCATTACTTTTTCCGTGCCACCTGCACCCAGCCCGGCTTGGACCAGTGCGATCCGGGGACGGCGCAAAACCGTGTCCTTGTTCTGAGGCGGAGCACTGGGGGCGATTGTCGCGTCTGCTTGCCAAGCCATGCGATTCCCCTTAGAATTACTTGCTTTCAGTCTAAGCAACCGGACCGGCAGATTTGGCATGCCTGGCCGCATCAGTCTGGCCCCGACCTGTCCCCGGCAAGCTCCGAGAGATAGGACTCGATCAAGGGTTGGCCGGTGGATGTGTCCGTGGCCCAGACATCGTCGGCCCGATTGGGCGAAAGCGCGGGGCGGGTCGCTTCCCAGTCGTCGGGCAGGCCGTCGCCGTCGGTGTCTTGCGCGGCGGGGGCTGCGGCCAGTGAAGGCCAACCGCCGACATCGTCGGTTCTGTCGATCACACGACCACCACAGGTGCGCAGGTCGTCGATGACGCGCAGGTCCAGCGCGTCGCGGTGCAGGGTGTCTCCGCTGTCGGCCAGCACGCTATCGAACAGCGTTTCAGCAGGTATGACCGGAAGGGCAGGGGAGGGGGCGATCCTTGCGCCTGACTTTTCGCGTGCGGTGGGGCCCAGAACGGGTCCGCGCGCGTCGTGGCGGCAGCCGGGTTGATGGGCAAGGTTGTCCATCGCGGCCAGCGCCAGCGGAATGGCCCCCCCCAGCATGAAAACCTCGACCGATGGGGGCAGATCGGAAATCGTGCTGGGCCCCGGCATGGTCACGTTGCCTACGTGCAGGATGCGGGTGTCACCGACAAGATTGTAGTACTCCCCGAACTGGCTGATCGGATTGTAGAAAATGTTGTTCACCACCTCGACCGGGCCGGTGGCCGATGCTTTCACATCCGGGTTGCGGTCGCGGTGATGCGCGAAGACGTTCCGCCACAGGGTGATCCGTCCGCAGCCACTGGCGGACTTGTCATAGGAACAGATCAACGCGCCCTTGGAATGACGCCCCTTGGGATGGCTGGACCGGTCCAGGGAGTAGCTGAGCAGGCTGCGGGCCAGCGTGATATCGGACGTCTCGCCCTTGCTGGCATGGACGTTGAATGTCTCGTCCGTGGCGAAGGACAGCGACAGGTGGTCCAGGTAGATGCGCTGCGCGTTTTCAACGGTGACGGAATCGACGGCTGGGCTTGGGGTGTCGGTCGGTCCGGGGCGGACCTTGATGAACCGCACCAGAACGTCGTGAGCATTCTTGATGACAAGGGGCGTGGCCCCGACCCCGTCAAGCCGGATCTGGATGCCGTCCCCGGGTGCCGTCTGCCCGGCGATGTACACATCAGAGCGGACCATGATGGGGCGACCCACGATGATTGTGCCGGCAACCTGAATCAGGCAGACGCGCGGCCCGTCCCGTTCGGCGCAGGCGCGCAGCGAGCCGGGGCCTTCATCAGCCAGGGTCGTGACCTTCACGATCTGCCCGCCGCGCCAGCCATCGGCGTCGCGCCCGTAGCCGACAGCACCGGGAAACGCGAGCGCGGCTGCGGCAGCGGGCGCCAATAGACCCGCCAGCAGCGTGGCCCATCGCAGGGCAGAGGCGCGCGCGCTACGCATAGCCCTTCTCATCGTAGGACGTGGTGTAGGCGTAATAACCGTAGGATTTCGCATATCGGGGATCGACGCCGTTGATGACGATCCCGGCAATCTCCAGATCGCTTTTCCGCATCCTTTGGGCGGTCGCGGAAAAGGCCTGTTGGCTGCACATGCGCCAACCGCAGACGAGGATCGCCTTGTCCGCGATGCCGCCAAGACGCCCCGCCTCTTCGGCGGCAAGAAACGGAGGCGTGTCGATGATGATCAGGTCATAGTCGATACGCAATTCGGCGAATATCTCGGCGGCGCTGTTACTGCGCACCGCGCGGCGCGACACGCGCGACCCCGGCTTGAAATTCATCACATCCACCCCCGCATGTTTGGTGGGTCTGATGACATCCGACGCGGTTACCTCTCCGTTCAGCAGGGCGGTCATCCTGTGGCGGTTGCGCACCGCGTTGAGAAGCGTGGAGGCGCCCATATGATGGGTGTCGAAGTCGATCAGCAGAACCCTCAGATCGTCGCGGGATGCGGAGACGGCCATCGCCGAAGAGATCGACGACTTGCCTTCGCCGGAGATCGAAGATCCGATGAGAACCACGGGCGCCTTTCCAATCTGCGCATCCCGCATGGCAAGTGTCACAAGCGAACTGACGCCGTTGGCATAACTGGCGTCGGCGTGGGTCGCTATGACGCCCGCGGGACCGCCCTTTTTCCGAAGCATCCTGCGGTTGAGTTTGGGCAGCGAGGTGGCGACCTCTGCCCCCGTGGCTTTTTCCGCATCTGCGGAACTGGTGACGCGATGGTCGATATTCTCGCGCAGGATCACAAGGACGATACCGATGAAGCCGAAGGCCAGGACTGCGATCGCCATCGTCGCACCGACGGATGGGCTGATGGGCCGAAGGGGAATTTCGGCGCGGGCGATCTGATCGACGTCGAAGTTGGGCGTCTGTCGCTGCGCTTCCAGCTCGTCCAGGCGCTGGCGGACGCTGTCGAAACGGCTCGTCTCTGTCTTCAGGGCAAGTTCACGCTCGGCGAGGGCGATCTCGGCGGCGACCCGCGCGTCCAGAAGGGTGTCAATCTCTGCCAGCCGGGTGTTGATCTCGCGCGTGCGTTCCGTGCCCGGATCGGCGACGGCGGCCATGTTCTCAAGCCGGATATTTTCGGCGATCAGAAGCTGTGTGGCGGTGGTGTCGTGCAGACCGTGGTCGCGGATCAACGCGGCCGCTTCGCTTTGCGTTTGCTTCAATCCGTCTGCGATCTCGTTGCTACGCTGGGTCAGGAAGGTGATGAGACGGTCCAGATCGCGCTGCTGGTTCGTCGCCCGCATGTCGATATAAAGATTGGCCGCTTCGTTGGCGAAGTAGGCTGCAAGCTCGGGGTTCGGATGCCGGATCTGAATGCGCACGACGTTGTGTCGGTCGCTGGCCGATACGTCGTACTGCGACAACAGCTTGTTGACGACCGCATCGTGCTGCGCTTCTTCGGTCATCATCCGTGCGTCACTGCCGACCGGAAGCGGGAAACGGAAATCTCGGCCCGGAAAAACTCGTTCGGTGAGCAAATCGAGGCGCGGTTGGAGCCAGGCCACCATGTCCACCCCATCATCAGGGGCAAGGGCAGGGTTGTATCGTGGGTCATCGAACAGATCGAGCCGTTCGGCCAGGCGGCGAACGAAATCACGCGACGACATCACTTCCACTTCGGTGAATACCTGCGTCGGATTGAGCGTGGTTTGATTTTGTGTGTTTTGGGTCGTGTCGCTGGGAAGCTCGGACCCGCGCAAGACGACTGCCGCGCTGGAAACATAGATCGGGGCCTGTCGACTAAGCCAGAACGCGGTCAGGGCCGATCCGAGCAACGTCACCAACAGGATCAGACCGGCATTCCGTCGAAGAAGCCCCAGGATGTCAGCCCCGGCGAAATCCGAAAGGTTTGATTGGAGTGTCTGCCCTGCTGTCCTATCGGTCATCGTCGTTCCGTCCATGTTACGTGTCAGGTGCGGAACGGTCCCGATCGGAGAGCTCCGCCTTTTCAGTCACCTGCGTTGACGTCCAGTCTTGCAGGGCAAACAGTTTCGATCATCTGGGCAAAGACAGAGAGTCTAATCCTTTCGGGCGGGGGTGCTCCGCCCATGCGGGTAGTCCGATCCCGATACGGCCAGTGCGATCACCAGCACGACGGGAACGATCCAGAATCGGGCGAAGACGTGGGCAAAGGCGTTCAGCACGAGCAGGCAGATCAGCGCCATCGCCAGAACGAAGGCGCCCCGGTTCCGCGTGGGACGATACAGTGTCCGGGCGATCCCCAGCATGGCGGTTCCGGCGAACATCATGACCAAGCCGGCCAACGACAGCGCGCCGCCCTCGACCAGCATCAGGACGTAGGTGTTGTGAACGGGTTGATCGAACCTGGAAATGTAGCGGTAGCCATCGGCACCGATGCCGATGAACAGGTGATCGGCGGCCTTGTCCCAGCCTTCTTGCACCAGTTCCATGCGTCCGTCGAACGACCCGGCCTGCGAAAGGTCGGCAGAGGTCAACGCACCGGCGACACGGTTCATGAAGGAGGCGGGAAGGATGTCTGTACCGAACACGGCGATCACGAGCACGCCCATGGCGACCAGCAGAAGCATGTTCCCGATGTGCCGTCTTGTGCGCTGAAGAGCTGTGTAGACCGCCGCACCAATACCGGCCGCGAAAAGCCCGGTGTTCGATGCCGTCAGGAAGATTCCGTACAGGATGACGGCCGCGGCGGGCAGGACGATCGTGCGTCGTATCTGCCGCTCTGCCCCAAGATAGAGAACCGCGACAAGCGCCATCGCGCCGAGAGCGGCGGCCTCGTTCGAGCGTTCGACGACCCCGCGCAACCGGCCAGAGATCGAAACGAAATTCAGCGGTGGGTTGGTCGCGAATTCAATCAGGTAGATGCCGTGCAGGCTGGCCACGCACATCGACAGGGCGAAAATGCCGATCAGGGTATGACATTCGTCGATGCTGCGGCGGGTGATGACCATCGGCACGATCACCATGGCGAAGAAATACTGGGCCAGAACCTCGGCCCCTTCGACAAGGCGCTGGTTGGCGATCGACCCGATCAGCAGTCCGCCTGCAAGCGCAAGGAAGCCGCCGTACCAGATTGTCGAAAACCGTCCGAACGGCGCCAGTGTCAGCCGCCCTGTGATGATCAGAACGAACAGCGCGACCAGAACGCAGATGTCCGAAGCGGTCAGATAGACGCCCGGCACGCGGATCACGTTGAAGGGCGACAGGAACACGACCGCGGCGGCCAGTGGCATCTCGAACCGGCCTGCTACCTTGGCAACGCCGGAATGGACCGGAACGGACGCTGGTATTGGCCCGATATGGTTCGTCATGGTCACGGCGCTCGCGCTCCTGAGGGTCGATCTCAGGCTAAGGCCCTGAGGGAGCGCGCAGAATACGCTTTTCGGGGTAGGATGTGGCGCATGTGGGGGATTGCGGGTCCGATGGGGAGCGGGGATGCCTATTGTATGACGTGAACGGAGAGCAAGGCATTGATACGCATCCTGTTTCCTTATGTCGGCGGTGACGTGATCGGCGGCAGTCATGTGTCCTCGCTGACGCTTGCCGCCCGGCTGGACCGCGACCGTTTCGCCCCCCAAGTTCTGTTGCATCGCACATCAGGACGTTTGGCAGAGATGGTGCGCGACATGGGCCTTCCGTGCGAGGTTCTGGAAGACGTGCGGATCATGGCGCCGGCCTACAGCCGCACACCCCATGATACCGGCGCGGCCGGCTACCTTGCGCGTTCGGTCTGGCGGTTGGCCGCCGCGCTGCGCCAGCGCCGTATCGACATCGTGCATACGAATGACGGTCGGATGCACGTAAATTGGTCCCCCGCGGCGCGGCTGTCGGGCGTGCGGCACCTTTGGCACCACCGCGAAGACCCCAAGACGCGGGGCGCCAACCTGATCGCGCCCATCATGGCGGATCGGTTGCTGAGCGTGTCAGACTTCGCCGTGCCCCAGCGGGCGCGGGCGCACATGAAAGACCGGGTGTCGGTGGTGCGCAGCCCCTTCGAGTTCAATTTCGTCCCGCCCGATAGGATGGCCCACCGGTCGGCCTTGTGCGCCGAGATCGGAGCCGACCCGAAAGATGCCGTTCTGATCGGCTATGTGGGCGGGCTGATCGCGCGGAAGCGGCCCGAGATGTTCGTCCGCATCCTGAAGGAAGCACGCGATGCGATGCCCAAGCGCCAGGTCTTTGGGCTGATGTTCGGAGAAGTGGACCGCCCCGGATCGACGATAGTCGAAGAGGTCAAGGCGCTGGCAGATCAGCTGGGCGTGTCCGACAGCTTGCGTCTGATGGGGCATCGTTCGCCCGTTGCGGGGCCCATGTCGGCGCTGGACGCGCTGATCGTTTCGGCACTGGACGAGCCGTTCGGGCGCACGCTGATAGAGGCGATGGACCTGGGTGTTCCGGTCATCGCCAGCCGCCACGGCGGCAATGTGGAAGCGATTTCAGACGGGATAACGGGGTTTCTGGTCCCGCCCGACGATCCGGGAATCTACGCAAACCGCGTGAAAGCCCTGACGGGCGATCCAGGCTTGCGCGGCCGGGTGACAGAAGCGGCTCGGGCCTCGGTGCGCGAGCGGTTCGCTATCGAGACCAGCGTCGGCGCGGTCGAAAAGACTTATGTCGACATGCTGCAGGACCCGCCGCGTTTGCTGTCGCGCCGAGGGCACGGTGCGCTTGGGGCGGTGCGCTAGACCGTCGACTTGGCGGGTTGCAGGACCGTCTCCAGATCGTCGAGCGTCGTGATGCGGTGTTCGGCTGCGTGCAGGGGTGTGGGGGGCGGCGCCGTATGGACGCGGCCGGGCCGGGCGATCATCACGGTCTGCCAGCCAAGTCGGCGGGGCGTGATGAAATCCTTTACGGGATTGTCTGCGACATAGACCAAGTCATTCTTGCCAAGACCCGTTGCCCGTTCGACCTGAAGATAGGCGTCCGGGGCGGGCTTGCCGGCGTTCGGGCCCAATGCGCCGGTCAGCACGATCGGCGCCAGATAGTCCCGCAGGCCAAGCGCTTCGACCTTCGCCGATTGAGTGGCCGCAAGGCCGTCGCTGATCAAGGCGGCCCGACCGGCATATCGGCGCAATGCTCGCTGGGCGTCGGGTTGCAAGGAAATGCGCGGGGTGTGATGGCGGTAGATCTCTGTCAGCTCCGTCACCAGCGTCGGGTCGGGCGGGCAGCCGAGCAGCGCCAGCGCGCGATCGAAGATGCGGGTGCGGTCTCCCTTTTCGAAGGCGCTCCGACACGCGCGTTCCAGTCCCGAAAGCCCAATACGCGCCAGCACCCATTGATCGGCGATCGAATAGGCGCTGAAGGCGAAATCCCGTTCCAGATACAGGGTGTCGTCCAGATCGAACACGACGAACGTCATTCGGCGGCTTCAACCGGCTGCGCGGCTGCCTCATGGAAATGGAAGAACGCGGCGTCGTATCGAATCATCTCGACCCCCTCGATCCAGTTGTCGTGCGCGCCGCTGTCCTGGCCCAGTGTCTCGGCCAGCAGCCAGCGTGCGAAATTGGCCCCGGCACGGTCGGCCAGGGGGAAGCCGCCACCGAAGCGAGCGTTGATCTCCAACACGCGCAGGCCGCGCGTCTTGTCATCGATCAACTGGAAGCACATCACGCCGCGAGGCTCTGGCAGCGCCGCCACCAGGTCACGTGCAATGGTCTGGATTCGCGGATCGCGGACAGTGCGGCCCTTTTCGACCTCTCCCGCGCGGATCGACAGGCGCAGATGCGGGACGATTGTCCGCAGGCTTCCGCGTTGATCCACGAAGACGTTGACCGTGTATTCCGGCCCGTCGAGAAACTCCTGCACGATCGTCGGCTCGTCAAAGCTGTCCGGCATGTCTTCGGGTCGATCCAGCTTCAACAGGCCGCGGCTGGCGCTGCCGCCCGAGGGTTTGCTGAACAGCGGCCAATGGTCGGGATAGGCCAGCGTGCGGGCGACTTCGGGCGTGTAGGTCTTCGGGACGGGAACGCCGTGCCGGCCCAGATGCATGCACGTCAGGTTCTTGTCGCGCACGATGTCGATCAATTCGGGTGAGCCGACGTGTACCCGGCAGCCGATCTTCTGGAATTGCCCGGCGGCCTCGGCCAGTACGGAGAGTTCGGTGTCGATGGTCGGCACCAGAAGTTCGATGCCGTTGCGATCGCAATAGGTCAGCAACGCATCGACGTAGCCCGGCCCATCGCATCGCGGGACCGCGAAGGCATGATCCGCGGCGTCACAGGCCGCGCTTTGCCGTGGGTTCAGGTCACAGGCATGGACGGTAACGCCGATTTCGGAACCGGCATTGCGAAAGGCTTCGACCAGACCGACACGTCGTCCGGCAGAGGTGACCAGGACTTGTGGACCCCAGATCGTCATGCGCTGACCCGTTGGTTCTGGCCAAGGATGGCGTGGCGGGGAAGGGGGGTCAGCGTCTGATTGCGCCAAGCGGTCACTTCAATGCAGGAAAAGCCGCCGCAGCTGACCCGGACCCAGCCCGGCCCGCGATCCTGTATCTGGCCGGGTATGCCGATGTAACGCGGCGGGCCGTCGAACACATGCGCGGCATCGATCTGGACGGTGTGGCCGTCCATATGGGTGAACGCGCCGGGATAGGGATCGCCGACGGCGCGGATCAGGCGGTCAAGCTCTTCGGCGGGGCGGGTCCAGTCGATCAGACCGTCGCCGGGCCGCCGCCGCGCGCAATAACTGGCTTTCGTGTGGTCCTGTGGGCTGCGGTCAATCTGGCCGGACTCGATCCGGGCAAGGACCTTTGGCAGAAGTTGGCTTAGCGCGTTGACCTGCTTGTCGTAAAGCGAACGCGCGGTTTCCAGCGTCGTAACCGGGATCGGGGCCTGCGCCGCGATGTCGCCGGTGTCGCAGCCTTCGTCGATCCAGAACAGGCTGGCGGCGGTTTCGGTCAGGCCGGCCAAGATCGTCCAAGGGATCGACGCACGCCCCCGCAACTGGGGCAGTGGCGCGGGATGAAAGCCCAAGGTGCCAAGGCGCGGGATGGCGCGGAATGGAGCGTGGACGATCTGAGACCAGCCGATGACCAAAGCAAGGTCGGGTTCCCGGTCCGCGATGGCGGCCAGTGTCTGCGGATCATTGATATTGTCGGTGAAATGGAGCTGCGAACCGCTACTTCGCGCCAGCGGTACCAGATCGGCGAAATCCGAATGGCGCTTGGCCCGGTCAGGCGGCAAGGTCACGACAAGGTCGGGCGCGCGTCCTGACCTTATCAAGGCCGAAAGCGCCCTTTCTGAACCTTCGACCGCGCCGACGAAAACGGTTTTCATGGCTGCACTCTCCAAGTTCCCTGAACCGGCAAACAGTGATGCCCAGATTGGACACGCGGTTTCCCCCAATGCCTGTTTTTGTGCCGCCGCCGGTCGGACCTCTCAATCACCCATTGCGATCGAGTTTACTCAATAGGGCTAGAAATCTGGGCTCATGGCCAGTTTCGCCGCATTGGTTCCGGATCGAAGATGAAGGTGTCGGCCAGCACGTTGCGGGCGGCGCAATCTTGGCGAGGTTAAGCACGATGATCGATCCGCAGATGTCGAACGGGTCGGGGGCAACAACCCCGGCGGGTCACCAGAAAACACAGTTCAACGCAGCCGTTCATGGATTGCGCGGGCTGGCGGCGATGATGGTGTTCTTCGCGCACATTCTGAACGGTCTGCGTGAGCATGCCTATCCCGAGATGACGGAGTTCGTCGCCCGGTCAGAGGTGTTCTGGAACCTGGGCACCTACGGCGTATACCTTTTCTTCACGATCAGCGGGTTCGTCATCCTGCCAAGCGCGATGCGCTATTCGGCGGGCGAGTTCGCGGCGCGGCGCTTTTGGCGGATCTATCCGTTGTTCCTGTTCATGACGGTGATCTTCATCGTCCTCGCCGGTGTGACGGGGCAGGGCGACGTCTCTCTTGATCCCTACACAATCTTTGTCGCGCTCACGTTCATGGATCTGTTCACTCCGACGGGCCAGCTGACACCGAACGCCTGGAGCCTGACGTTCGAGGTCTTCTTCTACGCATTGACCTGCATGGTCGTCGTCTGGACGATCAAGCGTCCGCATTGGCTGGGCGGAAGCGTCGCGGTCGCCTTGGCGGTTGCCTTCATGCTGGCGTTCCCGGTCTCTGTCTTCTTCCTGATGGGGATGGCTGCCCGAATCGGACATGACCGAGGCTGGTTGCTGCCGCGGAGCACCGCGGTGCCGGTAGAGCTGCTGCTCTTGCTGGGCCTGGGGCTGATCGCATCGCAAGGGCACTTCGCCTACGTCTGGGCCGACTTCTCCAGCCCCATCGCGCTGGCGACGATCACACTGACGGGCGCCTACTTCTACCACGCGGCCGCACCGGGCAGCCTGACCGGGCGCATCATGACGTGGCGGCCGTTGCTGTATATCGGAACGGTCAGCTACAGCCTGTACCTTGTGCATCCCTATACCTATCTGGCGGTGCGCATGACGTTCCAGAAACTGGGCTTCTTCACGCCCGACGTGTTCCTGTCCGGGGTGTTGTTCTACGCCGCCGTCATTGTTCCCACGATTCTTGTGACGCACGTGATCCACCGCACGGTAGAGACCTGGCCCTACCGCGCGGTGTTCAATCGCAATGTGGTGAAGTCGGCGGAGCGCTACGTGGCCCCCGGTGGGTCTACGCGGCCCATTTCCCAACCCGCTCCCTGATGCGCTGACGGCTTGAGGCGGACTCTATCGCCGCCATCCATTGCGACATGATGCGGTCTTCCGAAAAGTCCCCTGCGCGGTCCAGCCCATTGCGGGCCAGCGTGGCGCGCAGGTTCGGATCGGCGTACAGGCGCAGCATCGCATCGGCCAACGCCTTCGGATCGTCCGGCTGTACAAGGACGCCGGATTTCTCTGGCTCGATGATCTCGGCAGGACCCCAATCGCAATCGGTCGATATGACGGCGAACCCTGCGGCGAGGGCTTCGACCAACACGTTCCCGAAGCCTTCGTAGCGTGACGACAGCACGAAGACTGCGGGATTCGCCATCCAGTCGTGGGGACGCGGCGTGCGCCCGGCGAAGGTCACGGCATCTTCGAGATGCAGATGTGTTGCAAGAGATTGAAGGTCAGACAGCTTTTCGCCCTGCCCGTAGATGGTCAGACGCAGGTCGGCACCCGCGTCGCGCCCGATGCGCAGTGCGCGAAGTAGGATGTCGAAGCCCTTTTGCTCGACCAGACGACCGACCGCCACGAAGTGGCCGTCCGGAGTGGCGGAAGGTGCGGTGCCCATGGGTTCGACGGCGTTATAGATCACGCTGGCTTTGCGGGATGCGAACGCCGGTAGGGCGTCTCGCTGTGCCTTCGTCAGCATGACCGAATGATCTGCGCAATAATGCGCGAACGGCATGAGGACGCGCCACAACGGGTTCATCACCTGACGCCGGAAATTGTTGCGTTCGGACAGGACCAGTTTCACGCCCAACCCGGTGCAGGCCAGCGTTGTCTGTACGTTGATCTTGGTCAGGAAGGACAGCACGGTATCCGCCCGCGCGTCCCTGATGCACCGTCTGATCCAGGCGACGCGTCTTGCGGTGGAATTCGTGGCATCAAGGCCCAGCTCGGCTTCCATCGAGCGGACTTTGACGCTGTCGGGCACCGCATAATAGGCGTCCTGTGGGCGGTCGTTGATGGCTAGGATCGTTGGAACATACCCCAAAGATTCCAGGTGTGTCGCAAGGCGGGCGATGACCTTCTCGACCCCGCCCGCCCCCAGTCCGGCCTGAACAAGAACGATCGGGCTCATCTGGTGGCAAGCGCCATCACGTCTACGACGGCATCGGCCAGCCGGTTCATTTCCCGCGCGTTCAGTGTTGGATCGACCCGGAACGCCAGGCTTGTCTTGCCCAACTCATGCGCGACGGGCAGCGGTTTGGCGGGACGGAAGCCCCCTTTGCGGAACACGCCCTCGTCGTAGATCTCGGGGCAACTGCCGCTGAAGGCCGTCTGGCCACGTTGTGCGATCTCCGCAAGGACGAGATCGCGATCCCAGCCGGGCTTCAACGCTTCCGGGCGCACGAAGGCATAGAAGCGATACCAGGCGTGGGTCGTGGCCGTATCGGGCATGGGCACGCGCAGGGCGGGGCATTCACTGAATGCGTCGGCCAGGATGTGAGCGTTGCGGAGGCGTAGCCGATGCCAGTCGGACATGCGCCTGATTTGGACCAACCCGATCGCAGCGGCCATGCCGGACATCCGAAGGTTTGTGCCGGAATCGGCATGAAGCCAACGGAAACCCGGCGGATGATCGTTGCTGTGGACCAGCCCGTAGTCCTTTCCGTGATCCTTTCGCGACCAGGCGCTGCGCCACAAGCGGTCAGAATCGGTGACCAACATGCCGCCTTCGCCACCCGTGGTCATGATCTTGTCCTGACAGAACGAGAATGATCCGAAGTCTCCGAAGCTGCCGACATGGCGGCCTTCGATCCGCGCGCCGTGGGCCTGGGCGCAATCCTCGATCACCCAGAGGTCATGCGCTTCGGCAACATCCATGATCCCCTTCATGTCGCAGGGCCAACCCGCAAGGTGAACGGGAATGATACCGACGGTGCGGGGGCTGATTTTCTCGGCGATCGACCGGGGCGTGATGTTCTGCGTGTCGGGATCGACATCCGCGAAGATCGGAACGCCGCCGGCAAGGATCACGGCACTGGCCGATATGACGAAACTGCGGGGCGTCACGATGACTTCATCGCCGGGATCGAGATCGAGACTGTCTAGCGCGAGGTTCAGGCTTAGGCTACCGTTCGCGACCGCGATTCCGTGTGTGCTGCCGACCATGTCGGCAAACGCGATTTCGAATTCCGAGACTTCCGGGCCGGTCCATGCGTTCACATGTCCGCTTTGCAGCACACGCGAGACGGCGGCGACCTGTTCGGCGTCGTAGCGCGGCCAGACCGGGCGGGGTTTCCGGGCAGGAAGCGCGGGCTTTACCGGTGTTGGGACGCTCAACGCCCCGCTGATTGAAGCTTCGTTTCGCATCATACAACTCCTGCTTCTCTTAGGTCTGGAATGGTATCGTGCCGGGCGGGACGGTGGGGCTGCGCAGCGGTGCCGTCTTGGGGGGCAGTGTCTGAAGCAGACGGCCCGGGCTCGTAGCCCGGCACGATTTCGGAGAGGATGGACACGACGAGCGATGCCGCGCCATGTCGGGCGGCAGCGTCCAGTGCGGCGATGCCGTCGCGCATCTCGTATAGGGGGCGCCCTTCGGTCGTGGCGACGTGGATGCCCTCGACCGCGCTTTTGGTGCGAACTTCCTTGGCGTCGAACAGCTCTTCGAAGAGCTTCTCTCCGGGGCGGATGCCGATCGTCTCGATCTTTATGTCGCGGCCCGGCACCATCCCGGCCAATCGGATCATCCGTTCGGCGATGTTCATGATCGGGATCGGCTCTCCCATATCCAGCACCATGATCTGCCCTTGGGACAGATCGCGCTGAAGCCCGCTGGCAGAGGCCAGAAGAGTCAGTTCGACTGCCTCGCGGATGGTCATGAAGAACCGCGTCATGCGCGCGTCGGTGACCGTCAGCGGGCCGCCTTCGTCGATCTGGCGCTTGAACAGAGGGATCAGCGAGCCGGACGAGCCCAACACGTTGCCGAAGCGGACGGTCATGAACCGGGTGCCGCCGCGCTTGTCGAGCGCCTGGCAGTAAAGCTCTGCCACACGCTTCGTCGCGCCCATCACATTGGATGTGTTGACGGCCTTGTCGGTCGATATCTGGATCATCGCCAGCGCGCCGGTTTCCAGCGCCAGATCGGCGACGTTGCGGGCGCCGACCACGTTGGTCAACACGCCCTCGCAGGGGTTGGCTTCGACGATGGGCACGTGCTTGAGAGCGGCAGCGTTGAAGACCAATTCCGGGCGGTGCGTGCGGAAGATCGTTGCCAGCCGGGCGCGATCACGGATGCAGCAGATGTAGGAATGGCGTTGGACCTTGGGGTAGTGACGGCCAAGGTCCATGTCGATCTGGTAGCTGTTCAGCTCGCAGCTTTCGATCAGGACGACCTGCGACGGACCCAAGGATGCGACCTGTCGCACCAGCTCGGACCCGATCGAGCCGCCTGCGCCCGTGATCATCACGCGGCGGCCTTTTACCAAGGATTGGATCGACTTGTAGTCGACCTTGGCTTCCTGCCGTTCCAGCAGGGCGTGGATGTCGATTGTCGCAAGATCGCCGGTCGGTCCCATCGGACGCAAGGCGCTGAGACCGGGAAGCTGGGATACCGTGATGCCCGACGCCCGCGCCCAGCTGAAAAGCGGCTCCAGCGCCACGGTCGCTTGCCGGGTCAAGGGCTCTGTCAGGATGATCCGGTCCAGCGACACCGCCCGTTTTTCCAGCGTGGCGCGAACCGCGTCGCAGTCGTGGTAGTCGCCCAGGATCGGAATTCCGTGGATGCACGTGCCGACAGTATTCGAAATATCGTCGATGATACCGACCGGTGCATAGCGGATCGCAACCTGATTTCTCAACGACCGGAGAAAAAGCTCGCAAGCCGTGCCGCGACCGACAAGCAGGACCGAATCGGTCTGCTGCCCGTCTTCTGCTGCGGCAGTGACATGACGTGACCGGGAGGTCAGCAGATCCTGCCCGCGGAAGAAGGCGCGTGGGGCCGCGAGAAGGGACACAAGGACCAGCAGCATGACGATGTCGGCGCGGATGGTGGATTCGGTGACACCAGACAGGCGCACGCCCGACCCGAACACGGTGACGATCAGGACCGCCGCGACCGCCAACGACACCAGATCGCCAAGCGATACGAAACGCAGGTTCGAGCGATAGGTGACAACCGCCGGCAGGATCACGACGCCTGCCAAAAGCGCGATGATTAGCTGGATCCAGCCGACGGCGGCGGTGGGAACCGCGCCAGTGGCCAGATATGTCCCCAGAATGAATGCCAGACCGCAAGCCGCGATGTCGGTTGCAAGCATGGCAATCGAGCGGCGCGAGCCGGAAACCAAAGCATCGAATGAACGGCGCTTCGAAACACCGCTCTGCTTATCGAAATACTCGAATAAAGCCATGATTGCGTCCCCACGGTAATTAGGCAGCCAGAAAGTCCGACGCCTTGATTATGCGCGGTAACTTCCACTGATGAAGGGCCAATGTGGGTGGGTATTCGGATGCGCCGATAAACTACAATCGGGCGATGATTGGCGCTGTGTCGGACACAGCACTGTTCAAAGGAGGTAGGGATTCAGCATAGGTATCAGACAAGAAAAAAACGCCGCGAAAATTCGCGGCGCTTCATGTCGGTTACTGATCGAATTGTGTTCAGGAATTCAGTTTGGGCTGATCGAATCCGTGACGCACGGCCCAGACGGCGGCCTGGGTCCGATTCGAGACCCCAAGCTTTCGCATGATCGCCTTGACGTGAACCTTCGTCGTCGCCTCGGCTATTCCTACCGATCTTGAGATTTCCTTGTTGCAGTAGCCCTTTGCAAGGCACCGGATGACCACCATCTCTTTGGCGGACAATGGCACGTAAGCAACATCTTTCGGTATGCCGGCAAGATGTTCCGCAAGGACCGACGGCAGAGCGATTTCGTTCAGGGCAACGATCTGGATGGTCGCCCTGAGCACGGATGAGGACACGGTCTCCAACTGGTAACCACGGATGCCACGGTCAATAAGACTGACCAGATTCGAATGGCTGAACTTGGGCGCGATTACGATGATTCGGATATTCTCTTCCGTGAACTTTGCGTTCTCATCTATCTCGTTCAGCAAATCGGTTTCGTGAACGATCAGTTGCACGCAACGATAAGCAGCGGCTGCCCGCCGCGCGTCGTGGACCGTCTCGAATTCAAGAACTTCCTGGTCCCCTAGCAGAGACTTTATCGCGTTTCTAAAGAAAACGCTCGTGCTGCAAATTCCAACTTTGAACATATCGAACCCCCTTCTCAGGAAAAGTAATTTCTCCAACCCACGGCTTTACTTTACACCCTCGGCAAAAATCTTCCTACACCTAAAGTCGAACAATTTTCTGGTTGTTAACATTTTGTAAATCAATGTTTTTTCTCGGCGCCGCACCGCCTTACAACCATAGCGTGCGCCAGTTGGACTAGGCTTCCTGCCCTTGCGGCAACTTTCCGCCCGAATCGGTTAGAGCTATCCCCATTTCAGAAAGTCCAGACGAAACTGGTGCAAGGTACTGCTCCATCCGCTTGCGAAGGGTCGGCTCCAACGGCGGGTACTGAACAGGTGCTGTCAGCAGGGTGCGCACCGCTTCGAACGACCGGCTGCCACGCAACGGCGCGACCAGCGGTTTCAACGGAGCAAGGGCCCGGCGGATACCAAGTGGCAGAAGCTCTGAAGTGGAGTCGTTGATCTTCTTGCGGGCCTGGGGCGCAATCGCGCGCGGTGCAAGGCCCAAGTGGTGGCGGATCCCGTCGAGCGTGGCCTGTGGATGACTGGCGACACTCTCATAAGAGGTCACATACAGAGCATCCGCCGGATAAAAGGACAGCAGACGTTTCAGGTGCAGATCGTACCGCGACACCGACAAAAAGCGTTTGTCGGCCGCGCGCTCAGGGTCGAGATAGGCCTCGATATCCGCCGTTACGCTGCCGCGCCGGAAGTACATGCAGTAGTCTGAATAGGCCCGTTCGACCGGATCGCGCAGAACGGCCACCAGGCGGACATGGGGCAGGGCCTTGAACATCCGCTCCGCGGCGATGGGCGTGTCCATGTAGGTGTTCGACTTCTCACCGATTAGCCGCGCGCCGGGATGGGGGGTGAACTGGTCCGTGTACCAGTCCAAGCCGCGCTCATACTCGCGCGAGAAAAAATGCAGCTCCGGGTCCGGCATGTAGATGGCAGGATCGTCCTGAAGCTGGTGCCGAAGCCAGGTCGTTGCGGATTTCGCCGCGCCGACGACCAGAAAGTCGATGTGATCCGTGGTCATGTTCCCAGTGTCCTTTTGCAGTGACTAGTCGTTCGCCGTTGCCACGATCAGCGTGTCACCGGGATTCAACGGTGTTTCTGGCTGCACTGCGCGTGGGGTCGGATCGTCGGCGGACACACGGGAGGTGCGCAGCGAGACGGGACCTGACTGAGAATCTAGACGACTGGCAGAGACCAGCGTCTCTTCCAGTTCCAGATCCCTGCGTCGATCGCGTGCGGCGGACAGATCGTTCAGGATTTCGAGCTTCATGTCCTGCCGCAATGCATCGCGGCGTTCACGCGCCTTGCTCAGATCCTGTTCCAGCGTCAGCCGCTGGGTCGTCAGGTCGATTTCCCGCAGACGCAGACCCGAGAGGCGCGCTTCGGCTGACGAAAGGTCGTTGGCCCGCGCCAATCCCCGATCGAGCAGGTCCTGCCTGCGTGCTGCGTCCTCTTCCGCGCGGGCGATATCGGCGGCGATCAGGTCGGACTGGCGTACCAGCCCGTCCGCCACCTGGTTCAGCACGTCGATCAACGTGTCGATAGACTTCGTGCGGTCCGCCAGCGTTTCGGCACGGGCCTGCATGATCTGACGCTCGATGGCCACAAGGTCGGAGCGAGTGCCCAGATTGGCGGGGGCGGTGAAATCCGTGGCTTCGTCAAGCTCGGCCTCTAGCCGTGCGATCCGCAGATCGACGCGCAGCAGACCCTCACGCGTTCGCGCTTCGCGCGCGAAAAGGCCGAATTCGCCATCGGGCATAGTGCGAAAGACGCCACCCGCCATCGCCACGGCCTGCCTGACGGTCAGTCCCGGACGATAGACGATATCGCCGGGGGTCATGACATGGCCCGAAACGGTGACGGGCGGGCGCGCCCCGATCTCAACCGAGACGGACGGCGCCGAGGCAGACCCGGATGAACTGTGCAGCGCCTCTGCAAGAGCATCAGCAACATCGGCAGGATCGCGCCCGGCAGCCGGGATGCGCCCCGCCATCGGAAACATGAAATAACCATCAGGCTGCACCTGTACGGTGCCGCTGATCCCGGCCCATTCGGTGTAACTTGCAGTGACGGCGTCCCACAGGCCCGCCCGCACGGTCAGACTGTCACCGACACCGATCCGCGCATCAGGCGCGCTCTTCGTCCCGACGATCTGTACGGTCGTGTCCGGCACCGCGGCCAACTGCGTCTGCGCGTCGGTGGAATGTGCGGCCAATGCAGCCACCAGACCGACCGAGCAAAAGCGCAGTGTGGAGGCGGGCTTTATCATACTTTCGGGTTCCAGACTGGCCGTTTGAGGTTTGGCGGTGTCGCCATGGTTCGGCGTAGGTTCATGGCGGAATATGCTGGGAAAAGGCGCTTTTGCGTATGATTCATTCGGCTAGGTATGCTGCCATTCGGCGGATGACTCAGACCTTCGACGGTCTGTGGGCGGGTCTTTGGGCAATCCTGTCCTCGAACGTCATCGTTGCCGTGCTGACTTTTGCGACGCTGGCGCTGACATCGCGGGCGCTGGCACCGGCCGGGCTGGGCCTGCTGGTCCTGATCGAAGCTTACGGAAGGTTGTTCGATCAGATCCTGCGACTGGAGCCGACTCAGGCCCTGATCCGTCTGGCGACCGATCAGAAGAACAATCCAGACGGCGCACCGTTTCGGCGGCTGATCAAATTCGGCATCCTGCTGGACGTGGCCGGGTCCGTTCTGGCGGCGACGGCGGCGATCTTGTTGCTGCCCTTTGTCGGAGGGTGGTTCGGTTTCGATGATACCGGCAGCGGGCTTGTGCTACTGTTTTGCCTGACGCTTCTGGTTCCAGCGCCGATGACGGCGCGCGCGCTGCTACGCCTGTTCGACCGTTTCAGCCTTTATGCGCGGATCAATGTCGCGACGGCGCTGCTGCGGCTGGCGGGAACGGTCCTGTTGTACTGGCTGGGGGCAGAGATCCAGCATTTCGTGATCCTGCTCTGCGCTGTGTCCCTGTTCGAGCGTCTGGCCCCCAGCGTGGTTTGCTGGCCGATCCTGCAGCGCGCATCGGGACGCGGCGTGATGGCAACGCCCCTGCGGGGACTGCTGGGCGAGAACACCGGGCTGTGGCGCTTCATCTGGGCCGCGAACCTGAGCGTCCTGGCGCGCGGATCGACTCGGCAATTCGACGTTCCGATCCTGAGCGGTTTCGTTGGTCTGACGGAAATCGGACTATACGTGCTGGCCAAACGCTTTGCGATGCTTCTGATCCGTGTCGGCAGCCCCGTGCAACTGGTCGTCTACCCCCGCATGTGCGAGCTGGTTTCCCGCGGAGATAGCGCCCGGATTGCCCAATTCGTCACCGCGATGATGGTCTGTTTCGCAAGCCTGTCGGTGGTTGGGCTGGCGGTGTTCTACCTGATCGGCACGCCCTTGGTCGCGACCGTGTTCGGCGCGGAGTTTACCGCCGCCGTTCCGCTGATTCTGGTGCAGCTTGTCGGCGCCTGCCTGTTGCTGATGGGCACGATCCTGAACTCGGCATTGCAGGCGGTGCGCCGCGAAGGACAGTTGCTGACGATATCGGTGATCGCGGCACTTCTGTTCTTCCTGCCGATCCCGATACTCGTGCCAGCCTATGGGATCATCGCTGCGTGCTACCTGTTCGCCGGGGTCGGGGCGATCGTGGTCCTGGGATGCGCGCTGTCGTTTCGATCCGCGCTGCGCGCGTCACCTCAGCGCCCCGCCAGAGAATGAACCGCCGGGCCGGTGTCCGGCACGCGACGGGGCTCGGTGATCTGGCGATACATGTCACGATGCGCTGCGGCGTAGCTGCGAAGCGAGAAGTTCGACACGACGCGGTCCCGGTCGCGCATCCCCAGCCTGTGACGCTCGGCGGGTGACAGCCTTGCCAAAGCCGACAGCACCTGCGCCATCTTGTCGTCGTGGCGTGGGGGTACGATGCGGTCGGGATCCCCCAGCAGCCAGCGGCCATCGCCAACGTCTGTGGTAACCGACGGCACGCCCGCCGCCATCGCTTCGCCCATGGCCAGAGAGAACGCTTCTCCCCAAGCCGAACAAAGCGCAAAGATGTCGAAGCCGGGTACGATTTCTTCCATGTCAGAGCGCGCGGGCAGGGTGGTCACCCGGTCGTCCAGACCCAGAACCTGCGCGGCCAGCCGGGCGGGGCCTTCGGGCTGCCCTTCGCCGACCAGAACAAGATGCGCGTCGACCCCGTCCGCCACCATCCGGTTCAGCGCACGCACCAGCATGCCCACGTCCTTCATTGGATGATTGCGGGTGACGTTTCCGATGATGACACGCTCTGGCGGAATGCCCGCCAGATCGACCAACCGCCCCCGCGCCTCTGCGTTGGGATGAAATACGTCGCAATCGATGCCGTTCGGAATCACCACCCGGCGATCCCTGGCGAAGCCGATCGCCTCGTGCTGTTCAGAAATGCTGTGCCCGCAGTAGGCGACCGCCGCGCTGCGTCGGGAAATCGGAGCCAACATCCGCAGCATTACCCGTGTCGGCAAGCGCTCGTTCCTGGGGTTCTGAAGCGAGTGATGGATTCCCATGACCAATGGCACGTCCCGCGGAGCGGTCAATCCGGCGGCAAGACAGCCGTGGTACATCCAGCCGTGAACGACGTCCGGTTTGCGGTCCCGCAGGATCCTGCTCAGCTTGCGCAGGGCGAACGGAAGGCGGGCAGGGCTTTTCATGCCAAGATCGAACACCTCTATACCAAGACGCTCCAGTTCGAACCGGGTCCGGCCGCCGGGGGTCAGGGATATGACCTCATGCGTGTCGCAACTGGTGCAAGCCACTTCAAGAAAGCGGCGCAGCATGATTTGCGCACCACCGATATCCAAGGTTGTCGTGACATGAATGATGTGCATCCGGTCCTCTCGGGCTGGTGAGTGTGCGTCGCATGGCGGGTTCAGCAAACAGGCCGAGAGGACGGCAGGATAGTCCTTCGTCCGCTCAGTTTACCGCTCGAAAGGCTTAGATGCCTATCACGACGATCAATTGTGCAGCGTTTGCCCCTCGGTAGCGTGACCTTGAATTGCCGAGGGAACAGCGTGCCAAGAACCGTTGAAATCATACTGACAGTCGCGTTGTTGGTCTGCGTCGCGCCGTTGGCCGTCGCTGTGGCGATTGCCGTCCGGGCAGAGCTTGGCCGTCCGATACTCTTTCGGCAGATCCGATCGGGCCAATGGGGCGAGAGGATAGCGATCTACAAGTTCCGCAGCATGACCGACGCGCGGGACGCAGCCGGCGCGTTGTTGCCAGATGCCGCGCGGACCGGGCGCGTCGGGCACACGATCCGCCGTTTCCGCCTGGATGAGATCCCACAGCTATTGTCGATCCTGCGCGGCGATACCGCGCTGGTCGGCCCGCGCCCGCTTCTGGAAGAGACGGTCAGGGAGTTCGATCTGGCGGGCGAAGCCCGCGGCGCCGTGCGGCCCGGTCTGACCGGGTGGGCGCAAGTGAACGGCAACAGCCGTCTCGCGAACGTCGAAAAAATCTGCATGGACCTTTGGTATGTTTACCGGCGGGATACCTGGCTGGATTTCAGGATCCTGTGGCTCACGCTGGTTACTCTTGTGCGGGGTGAAACGCGATCGGAACGCCGGATCGCCGCCGCCTGTGCTTGGCTCAAGGACGGGGCGAATTTTAACTTCCCCCCGGAAATGCGGCGGCACCCATGATTCTGCCCGTACCCGACACCGGACCGGTGCTGGTCATCGCACCGCACCCTGACGACGAAGTTCTTGGCGTTGGCGGCACGATTGCCCGCCTCTCCCGTGCTGGCCGCGAGGTTCACGTCTGCATCGCGACCCGCGGCCGGGTCGAGCGGTTCGGGCAGGAACAGGTAGATACCGTTCGGCGTGAGGCGCGAGCCGCCCACGATATACTTGGCGTGGAACACACGCACTGGCTGGACCACGAAGCCGCCGCACTCGACACCGAAGCGCACGGCGATCTGAACCGCAGCCTGGCGGACCTTGTGAAGCGCATCGGCGCGCAGGTGCTGTTCGTGCCGCATGTGGGTGACATTCATCTGGATCACCAACTGGTTTTCCTGTCCGCGATGGTCGCCGCGCGGCCCGCACAGCAACAGTATCCCGCCGCCATCTTCGCCTATGAGACGCTGTCGGAAACGAACTGGAATGCGCCCTACCTGACGCCGCCTTTCGTGCCGAACGTCTTCGTCGACATCTCGGAAACGCTGGACACCAAGCTGGCGGCCTTCTCGGCCTTTGCCAGCCAGGTCCGGCCCAGCCCCGCCGAACGCTCGATTTCTGCCCTGTCAGCCTTGGCCACCCTGCGTGGGGCGACGGTGCATCGCCACGCGGCCGAAGCGTTCGTGGCGATCCGGCAGTGCTACTGAAACCCGCAAATTGATAAGGAATTTCTGCCATGCGTATCGCAATGATCGGAACAGGATATGTCGGACTCGTCTCCGGAGTGTGCTTCTCCGATTTCGGTCACTCGGTCGTTTGCGTCGATACCGACGGGGGCAAGATCGAACGTCTGAAGAAGGGAGAAGTCCCGATCTACGAGCCGGGTCTTGCTGCCGTAATGGAGCGCAACGTAGAGGCCGGACGGCTGGCGTTTTCCACAAATCTCGCGGCCGCGTTGCAGGGTGCGGACGCCGCCTTCATCGCCGTCGGCACCCCGTCGCGGCGCGGTGACGGGCAGGCAGACCTGTCCTACGTCATGGCCGCGGCCCGCGACATCGCGCAGCGTGCAGATGACGGTCTGGTCGTCGTGGTGAAGTCCACCGTTCCGATCGGCACCAATCGCCGCATGGCAGAAGAGATCCGCTCTGTCGCGCCTACCCTGAAGTTCGATATCGCGTCGAACCCCGAGTTTCTGCGCGAAGGGGCCGCGATAGAGGATTTCATGCGACCAGACCGCGTGGTTTTCGGATGCGACACGGAGCGCGCGGCGCAGGTGATGCGCGACATCTACCGCCCCTTGTTCCTGCGCGAGTTTCCCATCGTCGTGACCGATCTGGAATCGGCAGAGATGATCAAATACGCCGCCAATGCCTTCCTTGCGACGAAGATCACCTTCATCAACGAGATCGCATCCCTGTGCGAACGTGTCGGCGCCGACGTCCGAGAAGTGGCGCGCGGCATCGGGTTGGACGGACGCATCGGCAAGACATTCCTGCACGCGGGGCCGGGCTACGGCGGATCCTGTTTTCCCAAGGATACGCGGGCACTGGCTCGCACGGCCCAAGAATACGGACGCCCGCTGCATATCGTTGAGACGGTCATCAAATCGAACGAGGATGCCAAGCGGCGCGCCGTTGAAAAGATCTTCGAACTGTGCGGCGACAGGGTCGGCGGCAAGACGATTGCTGTGCTGGGCGTCACCTTCAAGCCCGACACGGACGACATGCGCGAATCGCCTGCGCTGACCATCGTGCCGGCGCTGATCGGGGGCGGGGCGACGGTCCGCGTGGTCGATCCGAAAGGGCGGGCCGAAGGCGAGGCTTTGTTGCCTTCGGTTCAGTGGGAAACCGATCCCTACGCCGCTGCAGAGGGCGCTGACATGATCGTTCTGCTGACCGAATGGAACGCGTTCCGCGCGTTGGATCTGTCGCGTCTTGCACAGGGGATGCGCAATCGCTGCTTCGTTGATCTGCGGAACGTCTATCCCACCGACTCCCTGCGCGCCGCCGGATTCGAGGCGGTCGCCTCGGTCGGTCGGTCGGGTTTCGATATCCGCGACGATCTTCACGCTGTTGCTGCGGAATAACTGCGGAAAAGGATGCGAAGATGACAGTCACCGACGCAAACGGCTTTCGAACGAAATCGGCGCGTCCGTTCCCGACCGGGCGACGGCGCGTTCTCGTTGTCGCCAGCCTGACCTCTTCGCTGGTGAACTTCCGCTACGATATCCTGCGCGAGCTGGCGATGCGGGCCGAGGTTCTGGCCGTCGCGCCTGACGACGATCCCGAAAGCATCGCCCGACTGCGCGAAATCGGGGTAAGGTTCCAGCGCATCCCCATGCAACGCGTCGGTATAAATCCCTTCGCGGACCTTGTAACGCTGGCCGCACTCATACGGATCTGCCTGCGCTTTCGGCCCCACACCCTGTTTCCCTATACGATGAAGCCCATAATCTATGGCTGCCTTGCGGGTCGGTTGACCCGCGTGCCTGACCGGGTGCCGATGTGTACCGCGCTGGGATACGTCTTCTTCAACCCCGACGCGGGCCGCATGCAGAAGCTGGTGCGCCGGATCAGTATTCTTCTGTACCGCGTTGCACTCGGGGGGGTCAGCAAGGTGCTGGTCTACAACGAGGGCGACACGGAGGCCTTTCGCGAACACCGGCTGGTCGCGCCGTCTGTCCCGCTGGTGCGTGTGCCCGGTTCGGGCATCAACCTTGATCGCTTTCCCCACGTGCCGCCCATGGACGGGCCACCGGTCTTTCTGATGATCGGTCGGATCCTGCGGATGAAGGGCGTTCCGGAATACGCCGAGGCCGCCCGCCGGCTGAAGCGTCGATTCCCCGAGGCACGCTGTCAGCTTCTGGGTCCATTCGATGACAACCCAAGCGCCCTGCGGCCCGAACAGCTGCAGGAGTACATCGATGACGGAAGTATCGAGTATCTGGGCGAGACACGCGACGTGCGCCCGGTCCTTGCCGCCTCCTCGGTTTTCGTGCTGCCCTCCTATTGCGAAGGCATTTCCAGATCGGTGCTGGAGGCGATGGCCACCGGGCGCGCGATCGTCACCAGCGACGGCGTGGGGTGCCCCGAGCCGGTGATCGAGGGGCAGACGGGCCATGTCGTTCCAGTCGGTGACGCCAAGGCGCTGGCCGATGCGATGGCGCGGTTCTGCGAAGACCCCGCGCTGGTGGCTACGATGGGACAGGCGGCCCGGGATCACGCGGCCGCGACATTCGATGTGCGTGTCGTGAACCGGCATCTTCTGCGCGCACTCGATCTGCCCGCAGACCCGGTGCCCGCCGTCGCCAACTGAAACGGCCTACGCCGCGGTCGAGCCGTCCTCTTGCCGTCGGGTCGGATCGGCGTCGCGGTCGAAGGTGTCCCGGTCACCCACAATGATGGACCTTGCGGCCTGCATACCCGCCAGCGTGGCCCAATCCGCACCGGGACGGTTCACATGATAGATCGCCGGTACATCGCGCAGCTTTTCGAACAGCCGGGTCCGGGTGGACGTTTGCTGCTCGCGCCAACTGGCTGCGGCATTGGTCCGGTCCAGCCGCAACACATACGCACCGGTCAGATTGGAGCGGTCGATCAGACCAGCACCGGCGGTTTCGGTCATCGCCAGCGCGATCTGCGCATCCTCCGATGCGTCGAACAGTGGATCGTTCCCGGCCAGAAAGAATTCGACGCACAGCGCCGTACGGCGTTGGGGCACCATGTCGCCCCCGAAGGCCGCGTAATTGACGACGCGCCCGGCCTTCAGCTTGGTGTCGTTAACCTCCAGCCAGGCGTGCGGGAACGCAGGCGGTCCGTCGAGCAACAGATAGACCAGAAGGACAGCGCGCTGTGCCGATGGGTCGGCGACGGGTGCCGCGTCGGCGTGGACCGGCAGAAGTGACCACAGACGTTCGACCGCAAGACCGGAAATGACGTTCGGATAGCTTTGCATCGTCACAGCGCGACCCTGCCGGATCGTCGCCGTCACGCCGCCATCAGGCTCTGGCACCAGTGCCAGAACCTCGGCTCCGTAGTCGATCCGGCCACCGCGCGCTGTCACGCGGGCGGCCAGCGCCTCGAACAACTGGCCGGTTCCGCGCAGGGGATGCCGCCAGACCTTCTGGCCTGCCATCCCGCCCCGCCGCGCCATTCTCAGGGCCTGCGCCGCTGCCATGCGACGGGAGGCATCGACGGGTGGTGGCATGTCCGCCCAGCCCTGGCCGCGAAACTTCTCCCAATAACCTTGCGCCAACACGCGCGCGAAATGCGGGCCGACCCGCCCGTGCCAATGCTCCTCGTAGGTGCGGGGCGACCGTAGAGCCGCCTGCGTCCATCCGGCGGCCAGTCCAATCCCGCCGCGCACCAGCCAAGCGGGCGGCATGCCCCGCGCCGGACCGCGATACCGGCCCGACATCTCTATGATCCGCCCGCCGAACAAAGAGCCGACACGATGGGGGTAGGGCCGATACTCATCCCCCAGAAGGTCATTCCATAGCGCATCGACCTGGGGGAACCGTGCATAAAGCTCTTTCCGGCCCAGATCGACGATGCAGTCGTCGAAGCGCGGAGAGCGCATCAGCCCACCGGCGCGGTCGCCCCGCTCGACCACCCGCACCGGCAGCCCCGCGTCACGCAGTGCAAGGGCTGCCGCAAGACCCGACGGACCTGCACCAATGATCAAGATTTCATCCATCTGGGGGAGAGAAGTCTGGGCGACATTCATGGCACCATGCCTTTGCTGCGTACGCCCGGTTCGGGACTTCGGCGTGGCCCCAAGGTCCTTCAAAGATGCGAGGAAATGAATCCTCCTTATGGATAGCCAACTGCCCTCTTACGCGGCGCGCGCCGCCGGTTTCGTGCTTTCTCTCGACCTGGAGCTGATGTGGGGCGTGCTGGATAGCTCGGCACCCGACGCCTACGCGCCGAACATCCACGGCGCGCGCAAAGCCGTGCCCGCGTTGCTGCATCTGTTCGCAGAGCACGGTATTCACGCAACCTGGGCGACCGTGGGTTTCCTGTTCTTCGACACGCGCAAGGCGCTGATGGACGCGCTGCCCGACACACGGCCTGCCTATCCCCGGCCCGGGATGAATGCCTATGCCCGCCTGTCCGGGATCGGCGCAAACGAGGTAGAGGATCCACTGCACTTCGGCGGCTCTCTGGTCCGCCGAATCGCAGCCTCGCCCGGTCAGGAAGTCGCGACTCACACGTTTTCGCACCTGTTCTGCTTTGATCAGCCGTTCGATCCGCAGGTGTTCGAGGCAGACATCCTGGCCGCCGTGCGCGCGGCCCACATGGCCGGGATCGACCTGCGCAGCATCGTCTTTCCGCGCAACCAGATCACGGAGACGGCGGTGTCGATCTGCCTGCGGCACGGAATTTACGTGATCCGGGGATGTGGTGTGCCGTGGTATGACCGGGCACGGGCGCGACGCGACGAGCGGATCGCACAGCGAGTGATGCGGATGACGCGCGCCTATGTGCCCTTCGATGCCAGCGGGCCGGTGCGCGTCGGGTCCTGCGGGCGTGCCGTGAACGTGCCGGCCAGCCGCCTTCTGCGACCCGCCGGACGCGGTGGCGCAGTAGCCATTCGGCGTCAGATCGCCACGATCAAGGCCGACATGACGCGCGCGGCGCGGACGGGACAAACCTATCACCTGTGGTTCCATCCCCACAATTTCGGCCGCAACCTGCCCGAAAACCTTGCGCTTCTGGATGCGATCCTGCGCCACGCAAACCATCTGGACGCCCTGCATGACTGGCCCTCGATGACGATGGCCGAGGCTGCCGATCGCTGGATCGAATCCATGCCGCCGATGCCACAACCCCGCACAGCGTGAGGCCGCCGTGACCCAGATCGACCACTCTCTCGCGCCGCAGCTCTCTGGATTGTCGCAGGTGACCGAACCGCCGATGGCACACGCGCGCGCCCGTATCGCCGTAGTCGCCAGCCTGACCTCATCCCTCATTGGTTTCCGCTACGAGCTGCTGCGCGAGTTGGCGCTGCGCGCCGATGTTCTCGCGCTGGCCCCGGACCATGACCCGCGCGCGGAAACGGCCCTTGCCCGCATCGGCGTCCGGTTCCAGCGCATCCCCATGGCGCGCACCGGAAAGAACCCGTTCCAGGACATTCTGACCTTGGTCGCCCTGCTGCACGCCTTTCGCACGTTCCGTCCGGACATCGTGCTGCCCTACACCATGAAACCGATCATCTATGCCGGGTTGGCCGGGCGCATCGTGGGCGTGCGGAAACGCGTCGCGATGTGTACGGGGCTGGGCTACCTGTTCGTTCAGGATGGCAGGCAAACCCTGATCAAACGCGCGCTGCGCCGCCTGTCGATGAGCCTTTATCGCGCGGCATTGCGGGGGGTCGACGACCTTATCGTCTACAACACCGCCGATGCCGACGAATTCCGGCGCAATCGGCTTGTATCGGACCAGACCCGTATCTGTCTTGTGCCGGGGTCCGGCGTGAACCTGACGCGGCACGCATTTCACGAACCCCCGCCTGGTCCGCCGGTTTTCCTTATGGTCAGCCGCCTGTTGTGCGACAAGGGGGTGCGCGAATACGTCGACGCCGCCCGACGGTTGCGCGCGATCCATCCCCATGTCCGTTGTCAGCTCTTGGGGCCCCATGACGCGAACCCGGCTGCGATCGGCGCCGGTGAACTGGCGGATTGGATCGAGGAAGAAGCCATCGAATACCTGGGTGCCACTTCAGACGTACGCCCCTATCTGCAAGACGCGTCGGTCTTCGTTCTACCGTCCTACCGCGAGGGTCTGTCGCGGTCCGTGCTGGAAGCCATGGCGACGGGGCGGGCCGTCATTACCTCGGATGCGCCGGGCTGTCCCGACCCCGTGACCGAAGGTGTGACCGGCTTTGTCGTTCCGGTGCGCGACGCCGCGGCCCTGGTCAATGCAATGGAGCGGTTCGTGTGTGATCCGGCTCTGGCGGACGGGATGGGCCGCGCCGCGCGGAAAAAGGCCGAACGACAGTTCGACGTGGCAGCGATCAATGCGATCCTGCTGGACCGGCTTGGGCTGGCGGATGTGCCAGCAACCAGAGCGGCTACAGCCTAAGGTCGCTTACGTCGCGGTCGATCATATTCTTCAGATCGTAGATGACGCAGGTTTCTGCCCCGAGCTGGCGTACCGAACCTGCGCAGAGGTCGCGGAAGGCATCGTGGGCTACCGCCAGAATGATACCGTCGTACTTGCCGCGCGACGGCGTCTCGACAAGGTCAAGCGCGTACTCCCGACGCGCTGCGTCCGGATCGGCCATCGGGTCATGAACATCAACGGCAACGCCGTAGTCCTGTAATTCCCTGACCACGTCCACGACGCGGGTATTCCGCAGATCCCTGCAATTTTCCTTGAATGTCAGGCCAAGAACCAGAACGCGCGCACCGCGGATCTGCACCCGTTTGCGTAACATCGCCTTGATCATCTGACCGGCGACGTAGGCGCCCATTCCGTCGTTGATACGACGACCGGCCAAAATGACCTGCGAATGGTGGCCGATCGCCTCTGCCTTGTGGGTCAGGTAATAGGGGTCCACGCCGATGCAGTGACCTCCGACCAGACCGGGATGGAAGGGCAGGAAGTTCCATTTCGACCGCGCCGCCTCGAGCACCGCGGTCGTGTCGATCCCCATCCTCCCGAAGATCATGGCCAATTCGTTGACCAACGCGATGTTCAGGTCGCGCTGCGTGTTCTCTATGACCTTCGCCGCCTCTGCCACGCGAATGGACTCGGCGCGAAAGGTGCCGGCGGTGATGATAGACGCGTAAAGGGCATCCACCGCATCCGCCGTCGCGGCATCGCTGCCGCTGGTCACCTTGACGATATCGGGCAGGCGATGCGCCCTGTCGCCGGGATTGATCCGTTCCGGAGAATATCCGCAGTGGAAGTCCGCCTTGTAGGTTAGGCCCGATACCCGCTCCAACACCGGCACGCAGTCCTCTTCGGTGGCGCCGGGATAGACGGTCGATTCGTAAATCACCAGATCGCCGGGCTTCAGGATCGCGCCGACCAGCTCAGACGCCCTGCAGATCGGGCCAAGGTCCGGTTGCTTGTGGGCGTTGATCGGAGTGGGAACGGCGATGATGTAGATTGTGGCGGCCCGCATGTCCTCGGGATCGTCACTGAAGGTCAGGTCCTGGCAACCCACCAGGTCTTCCTTTGACACTTCGCGCGTTCGGTCCTGACCTTCGCGCAATTCGGCGATCCGGGTCGGGCACAGGTCGAAGCCAATCGTTCGACGCTGCTTTCCAAAGGCCAGGGCCAAGGGCAGTCCGACGTATCCCAGCCCGATTACCGCGATAGGTCCATCCATTGTCAGCGGTTCCGTCATCGCACAGACCTTGATGAGATCGATGGTTGTCTTGTTCCAGCACCCTTTCTTGAGGCCGGGTGGCTTGGTTTCACGACTGATAGTCAACGAAAGGGGGAAACACCCTTGGATTGACTTGACCCTACCATGTTCTGTTCGCGTCAGATCTGCAAAATCGGCTACCTACCCAAACGCGCTACAATTTACATAATAAATGTTATTAGACGTTTTGTGTAGTTGCAAAGTTAGAATGTCCCACATCTGCAAAGTAGAAGTATCACACTTCCCTGTCGGGCAAGCAGGACTGGAGTGTGTCTGTGGGGCTGGTGATCATGAGCGAGCGCGAGCTGAACCGCATAGAAGTACTGAGCCAAGTGAGCCAAGACAGAATGACTGCCTCGAATGCGGCAAATGTTCTGGGATTGAGCCGCAGGCAGGTTCACCGGCGTTTGAAGACGTTCCAGTCAGACGGTCCGGCGGCGATCCGGCACAAGGCGCGCGGTCGGGCATTGAACAATAGGATTGATCCGGCGGTGCGGGAGGTTGCGGTCACGTTGGTCCGGGAGAACTACATCGACTTCGGGCCGACCTTTGCCGCTGAGAAGCTGCACGAAGATCATGGACTGAAGGTCTCGCGCGAGACCCTGCGCAAATGGATGCAGGATGCGGGGATTTGGCTGTCTCGGAAGCAACGCCGCACGTTCCACCAGCCACGCTTGCGGCGAGAGTGCTTTGGTGAGCTGATCCAGATCGACGGGTCAGATCATCACTGGTTCGAGGATCGCGGCCCGTCCTGCACCCTGCTCGTCTTCATCGACGATGCCACCAGCACGTTGATGCATCTGGAGTTCTTGATGTCCGAGAGCACGTTCAGCTATTTCGGCGCTCTGGAGGATTATCTGCATGAACATGGACGCCCTGTTGCGTTCTGTAGTGACAAACACACGGTGTTACGTGCTGCCCAGCAAGGCGCGAAGTGCGGCCACGGCATGCCCCAGTTTGGCAGGGCCTTAAATGAGCTGAACATCGAGATCCTTTGCGCCAATTCTTCCCAAGCCAAAGGTCGTGTCGAGCGCGCGAACCGCACACTACAAGACAGGCTGGTGAAGGAGCTGCGCCTGGCGGGCATCTCTGACCTGAAGGCCGCCAACGCCTTTTCCAGGGCTTCACGGAGCGTTACAATGCGAAGTTCGCCAAGACCCCACGCCGGACGGATAATCTTCACCGAGCGCTCAATGTCGAGCCGGACCGCTTACGGGATATCCTGTGCTAACGCGACGAGTGCTATATTGGGCAGCAGCTTGCCTTCTCCTACGACCGGCGCTGCATCATTTTCGAGCAGAACGACCTCTCGCGCACGCTGCCTGGCAAGTGTGTCGACAGCTACGAGTTCGCCGACGGCGTCGTGCGGATGAGGTCGAGGAGATCGTCGGGGCCGTCACCGGCGATGGCGCCGCTGGCCGCGACGAAATCAAGATCCTCCGACCAACGCCCCGACGCGTGACAGGTCGCGAGACAGGTCCCGCCGTGGAACATGCCGCGGCCCGCAAATGTGGGCCCTGTGCGGGAGATCCCATCGAGCAACGCGATCTGGCATTCTTGGGCGATCATCGCCCGCTCGGTGGCATCCAGGGGCTGCCTTGCACTCAAATCCATACCTGTCTCTCGTTTTTATCGTTTCTTTTCAGTAATATACCGGAGATGTAACGCTGTAACGGTTTCTGAGAGAGTGTGTCTTCGCGTGTGTGCGTGCGTGCGCGTACATGTATATATACATCTGTATACTGTTACATATAGATAAATAGATAATAAACCATTGTAAAGATTTATTTTTTTGCTGTAACAAGGCCGTAACGCAGGTGTAACAGTTGTTACAGCGTTGATTCCGAACAATAATTTTTCAGGAGATTTCAGGCGAAATCGGCGGATTCGGGCGAAAAACGCGAAAAGATGCAATTAAATCTGCCTTTGAGGCGCGTTTGGGCCATGAAAACAAGGCTGTTACATCGGCAAAAGTATTACCGGCCCGTTTTGAGGATGTTTCGGGGCCGATAACGCCATGATTCCTTCATAACCCCCACCGGATCCCCGATGATGGAGATCGTTCAATAGGGGACGACGTGCTGGAACAGGGTTATGAAAGACATGCGTAAACGCTGACCTGGGATGGAAAGGCCACCGCGGGGGCAAGGATCTTCGAAGCTGAGAGAGGCCGCCTTGATCGGATAGAGGATATCTCGAGAAAAGGTCAGGTCGCCGTGGGAAGGTGCGGGCGCCTTTGGGTGTGAGAGGTGGTCATCTCTGGGCAGAGGTCCCCGTACAGGTCATCGATCGCCATCCGGAGTCTGAGGGTTCCGGGAGGCCAAGGGTGTCCGGAGAGTCCATCCGTCGATCTTGAGATGCTCACGTGATCTGGTGCGAGGATCGCCAGTCCCAAGGCAAAGCGGGTGACCTGACGAAGCTCTGCTCGGGCCCCGTTGAAGGCCGCCGCGACCCACATCAGAAGCGCCCCCATTCAGTCAGATGACCTACCTTCGCCAGTCGATCTACGATTTTCACGATGTCAAAACGGGTTGCGTTCAACACCCCAGGGGCACGTTCATAACCCTAATTCGCGAGATTCATAACCCTGACGCGCGTCGTTGATTTTGTCGTTCGTCGGCGTTTTTTTGGGTGGGCGAAAAACGGACAGGTGGCGATATGCCGGTGGCATCACTTCGGCGGGGTGTGACCTGCCACAGGATTTTTTCTCCACCGTTCGGACGACACCTTCCACATTTTTGGACGGCTCTCATGCAAGCGTTCGAGGTCGTCTCCGATCTATGACGGGTGCTGATATCTATCCGGCGTCACCGGTCGATGTCGGCGCGTTCGAATTTGTGATCCGCGAAGCATGGCCCTCAACAAATAGTCGGCCCCATAGGCCTTTATGAAAGCCAGGATTTCCATGCACCGGGTCCGTCCGGTCGGGTCATTTCCTCTTTCGCCTGCACCTCGAACCGTTCCGCGTCAGGTTGCGGGACGGTATTCCTCATTGTTGGCCAGCAGCGCCCAGATGATACGCGCACTCGCCATTGTCCTCTGACCATATATGGATGGCCCCTTGGCAAGAGCTTTGTTCGGATTTGGCATTTGGTCGGTCGCGGTCATGTATACGGCGTCCAAGATGCAGCGCTCTGTGTAGCTGCGCGCCCTGATGAAGTCAGCCGGCGGGCGGGTACCGATCAATGGCACGCACTCGAAGGTGCTTCGGTCCGAACTGGGGTGAGGCCCGATCTGCCATCGGTCCGAAGATCGGGCCGAACGTCCGCTATTTTACCGTCTCTGTGCCATCCACTGCCCGGCAGGGTCTTGCGTGAGCCAAGGTCCCGAGAGGGAACTCCTGCTGCGCTTCACCGTCTCTGGGCCTGCCGGTGCAATACCGGCGGGCTGGTCTCGTGTGTCGCGCAGCTGATCGGACAGCATGTCCAGTGCTGGGCGCGCTGCATCGGGCATGTCGCATGCGGCGTCGAGAAGGCTATCGACGTCGTGGATGCCATTTGCAACGACTACCCCGAACTCTGCCAGGTGTGCGCGGATCGCGTTTACGATCTGCGTCCGCTGGCGGACCAGGAAGTGTCGCGCGTTGCGCCAAAGGCGCACCTCCGGCGCGACGTGATCGAGTGGGGCCGCCTGCCGTTCTGCCAACTTCACTGGCACGAAGCGCGTTCTGCGCCTTCAAATGATCTCCCGGATCATTCAATCCGCTGGCGCGGACCAGCTTTGACCCGAGCGCGAGCGCGTCACCGTTTCGCAGATCGCTTCGGCATCATTTCGGGACTTACTCGGCGCCACTGGCGCCACGGTCCCCTCCACCGTTCGTCTTGCCTCGCTTACATAAGGGCGGCATAGGCTGGTGGCATGAGCCGAACCTCATGACCCAAAGCTGTCGGCGACCGCGCCCAGTGATGGGCTCCGGCGCAGGCTTCCATGCCAACGAGGCTGTGGTCTGCCCTCTGAAAATTGGATCGCTTATAGCTGGAGCTTTTGGCTATTCTAGTGTCGGGCTAGGCGCTTTGCGTTGCGGTCAAAGATTTCGCGTAGGGCAGCGACGCTAGATCGCCACGGCATCAGGGTCTTCCACGTCGCCAGCGCCTTCCGGGCACGAAGGCCATCCTTTTCGCGACGTGCGATCTTCAGCTCATGTAGCAGCGGGCGAGATAACGGCACCAGAAGGTCGGACGGATCGTCACGATGCTGCGCGATGCCGCGTAGGCGACGGACCAGATCGGGGTCGTCGTGAACCTCGTCGATGCCATAGCGACACCCCAGCGCCTTGGATATGATGCGTCTCTCCTCTGCTGTCAGGGAAGTACTCGGCATCAAGGCAGCGCCCTCGTCCAGCGCGTCCAAGGCCACCGGCCACAGCTTCTTGCGGGCGGCGATGGTGGCCTTCTGAAAAAGAGCGCGCCGCTTTTCGCTTGGGTCCGTCAGAGGTGAGCCGTAGCGCGCATCTCCGCTATGATAGATATAAGCGCCCAAGGGCAGACTTTGCAGCAAGGGCCCGATCAGCATCTTGTCATGCATGATCCAACGGGCGTTGCGGTCGTTCTCGCCGTAGCGAAGGGCACTGGGGCCGCGGCTGCCGCGGTGCTGTCGCTGACGAAGAACAAGGCGATCAACGAAAACCGTTTTTCCTTGCGTCGCCACACCAAGGTGAAGGTAGTAGTCCACCGACGCCAATATGTCTCGACGAAACGGGCGCATGTCCTCGAGGGCAGCGCGTCGGACGAGAACGCATGGGTGGCCGGTAATGAAGCAATCTTCCATCAGCCTGACGAGGAAAGACCGATCATCTGGCGGCGGATAGGGCACGTCGGAATCAGAACCGGTATCCTCTTCGCCATCCTCGAACCGCGACATGCGCCCGTAGCTCATCACGCAGCGGGGGTCGGCGGCTAGCGGCTCAAGCAAGGCTTCCATGGCGTCCGGCGTGGCCAGATCGTCGTCGTCCATGATCCAGACGAAATCCCCGGTGGCATGATCCAGACCTCGGGCTATGGCGGCCAGTTTGCCCGCATTTTCCTGGCGCAGGTAAGTGACGCGATCACCGAAGGTGGCGACGACATCTGCGGTCTCATCCTTCGATCCGTCATCGACTACGATAATTTCGCGCAACTCTTGCGTCTGATCCAGGATCGACTGGATCGCAGCGGCAATGAAACCCGAACGCTCATACGTTGCGAGGATGACCGATATTCCGGCATGGCCGGTTTGTTCATTATGGGGCAATGTTCGATCCAATCCGTCGCGGGAAATCAAAGGCCCTTGTCCGTCCCATTCATTTTATGGAACGCCCGAGGAAACGTCGATTGATCGACCGCTAGCTAGCGACCACGCGGCTTTGATCAAGGGCGGTCGCTGGCGGATTCCTTCGGCGCCAGGAACAATGCAGGCGCAGAAATGCTTTAGGTACACCAGAACCGATGATCGGAACCTTTCCTCTTGCAGCCGTCCCGTCCCCTGAGTGTCTGCGTCGTAACGGACACCTTCCCTAAACTGTCCGAAACCTTCATTCTTAGCCAGATCGAGGAATTAAGGCAGTCCGGAGTCCAAGTCACGGTTGTCGCCGACCATGTCGCGCCAGCTACTGAAGAGACCCACCACTTGAACGTGGTCCGTCGCTGGAGCGCTGCCAGCCGGGCGGAGCCTCAGGTGCGGCGCTTGCCGTCTCGCTGGGCGGATCGAGGCGTGACCGGGTTGGATCGCGCATTCGGACGCAGGCTGATGGGTGTCGACGCGGTGATCTGCCATTTCGGAATGAACGGTGTTCGCGTCGCACGCACTGGCCACCGCATGTCAGGATTTCCGCCGATTATAACGGTGTTTCACGGCTTCGACGTAAGTATGGCGGCCCAGGATGGCACTCTGGATCAATATCATCCGCTGTTTACGCACCCCGGCCTTCTTCTGACCGTCAATCACCCCTTCCGCGAGACCCTGATCGGGGCTGGCGCACCGCAGGATCGAACCCGGGTGCATCACCTCGGCATACGGCCAGAGACAATTCCATTCCGCGACAAGGATTGGTCCGCGCCAATACGCTTCCTCTCCGTCGGGCGCTTGACCGAAAAGAAGGGCATCGACGTGGCCCTGCGCGCCCTTGGCCAGTTGCGCGTTGATCAGCCCGATTTGCATTGGCGATATGATATCATAGGCGACGGTGATCTGCGCGACACATTGGAAGCTTTGACGCGTGATCTGAACCTTTCGGAACTGGTTCGCTTTCGTGGCGCACAACCCCATGCCAGCGTAAGGGAAGCGATGGCAAAGGCTGACAGCTTCCTGCTTCCCAGCCGAACTGCCTCGACCGGCGATCAGGAAGGTATTCCCATTGTTCTGATGGAAGCGATGTCAGCCGGGCTTATTGTCGTCTCAACTCGCCATTCCGGTATCCCAGAACTGGTTCGAGATGGAGAGACCGGGCTTTTGGCTGATGAGAACGACGTCAGCGACCTTGAGCGCAGTCTGCGGCGGGTGTTCGAAGACAGGGTCGCACTTACATCGATGACAAACGCGGCGCGCCGCACCATCGAGACCGAATTCCACGCAGACCGTCAGAACGCCGAGCTTGTCGGTTGGGTCGAAGAACTTGCAAGGAACAGATAAGCATCGCGATCGCTTCAACAACGAGACCGTGATCATTCGCTTGAATCATCACGACAATAGGAAAAGGCCAAACGGGAATGCTGAACAAGTTCACGGACACGGCGCGTCGCAAGGCCATTGGTCTATGCGAACAAGGTGTCAGGAATGGCCTGCCCCCGAAGATGTTCGGCTGGCGTTGGGTGCGAGAGGAGACCTTGCGCGACTATTTCACCAGCGGCGGACAGGGTGATCTGACCGTCGTTCATACGCATGCGCGCGCCTCGAACCCCTTGCCCGTAAACATCGACACCCCCCTAAAGCTGTCCGACGATCCGGACTGGTTCGGCTATTCTCAGCGCGATGTGCTGTCGCGCGACAGTGGCGAGACACTGATTGCGACTGTTCCAGACGCGCGTGTCGTTTCGTTCACCGATCAGCCGCGCAACCGCTTTTGGCCGACCATCATAAACCATCGCGACAAGGCATTCGAAATCCGGGAAATGCGTTTTCGTCCCGGCCACGGTGAGATGTTGCGTACCGTCGGCAAGCCGCGCCACCTGGACCGCGCGACCTGGTTCACCGAACGGGTCTACAACAACTACTCCCACTGGCTTAGCGCCCATCTGCCTAAGCTTTGCCTTCTGGCGCAGCGCAACGAGATGGATGGGCTCTTGCTGCCCGAAAAGCGTCCGGCTTTCATCGACGCATCACTGCGCATCCTTGGTTTCGATCCAAATGCTTTCGAGACCCATGGCGCGGGCGGCGTCATTGAGGTCGACCGACTGACGCTTTTGGAAACAGACCGCTTTCGCCCGGAATTGTTGCGCCCCGTGCGCGACATGATGAGACATACGCCTGATCGCGCCCCATGGCGGCGTGTCTTCATCAGTCGTGCGGCTGCTGACATCCGGCGTTTGGAAAACGAGGCCGAGTTGGTGCCGATGTTGCAAGCCGCCGGGTTCGAACTGGTTGCAATGGAGGATCTGAGCTTCGATCAGCAGGTGCAGCTGATGGGCGAGACCAGCGTGCTCATGGCTCCGCACGGCGCAGGGCTGACCAACATGATCTTTTGCGCACCTGGCACGCAGGTCGTGGAAATCGCAGAGCCAAGTTACCCAAACCCCAACTTTTATGCGATCGCCGTAGCCATGGGGCTGGATTACTGGAAAGTCGACGGTGCCTTCGCGGGCAGCGCAGACGTTCATCGACTTGACAGAGACCTGAAGGTTGATACGGCGAACATTGATGCCGTTCTGAAAGCGATGGCGGGTTAAGTCATGCGTATCTCGGTCATCATCCCGGTTCACAATGGCGCGGCCTTCCTGCCTCAGACTTTGCGATCTGTCTTGCATCAAGACCGTCCGCCGGACGAGGTTATCGTGGTCGATGATGGCTCGAAGGATGACAGCGCCGATATCGCGGAACGCTTCGACACGCGGATCTCGGTTATACGAGGGCATTATGGTGGGGCCGCAGCGGCCCGCGTCGCCGGTGTTGCACAGGCAACCGGGGATGCGATCATGTTCATGGATGCCGACGATTTGTTGGGGATCGGCGTCATGGCTGCACTATCGGACAAACTGGCCAAGAACACCGAGGCCATCACCTGCTGCGATTGGATGCGATACGAGCAGATCGGTGCCACTTGGCAGGCACGTCCTGCTTCTTGCGCGCCGCGCCGCCCCGGTCAAAGCGCTTTGGCCGCCTGGCTTACCGGGTGGTATCATCCGCCCTGTTCTGTCCTGTGGTCTCGCGCTGCATACGAAGCCTGTGGTGGTTGGGATCCCGAGATATTGGTCAACAACGACGGCGACTTGATGATGCGTGCGTTGGCCGGCGGTACTGACCTGGTCCACACGCCTATCGGCACATCTTACTACCGACGGCTCCCGAACGGAGCCGTGTCTTTAAGTGGACGACGGTTCACGAAAGAAGGCTTGGCCTCTCGGTTGCGCGTGCTCGACGGGCTTTCGGCGATATTGGAGCCGGTGGGCTTTCCCGACGGAGCGCGTCCTGCCCTTGCCGAAGCTTACGGAAACATTGCAGGCGATGCCGCTGCCGTGGGGTTCGATGAACTGGCTGCGCAAGCTGCCGAGAAGGATCGCCAACACAGGGGCACGCCTGCGCTGGCGTTGCGCCGCAAGCGGGCAGACCGTGACCGGCGACGCGCGCGAGTGAACACGACTGCTCCTTTGATCATCACCGAAGACGAAGCGCCGCCCGTCGTCGCCGGTCTGGAAGCGACACCAGCCAACGGACCGCGCGTCACGGTGGTCATTCCCGCCTACAACCGCGCGGCGCTATTGAAGCGCGCGATTGATACAGTCCTGTCGCAGGATTTCGCGGACTTCGAAGTACTGGTGATCGACGATGCCTCGACTGAAAACCTTGCTCCAGTTATCGAAAGCTACGACGACCCGCGGCTGCGCTGTATTCGTCAAAGCCGTAACCAGGGAGTCGCTGCAGCACGCAACCGAGGCATCGTCGAAGCGCGCGCGCCTTTGATCGCGTTTCTGGATTCTGATGATGAATGGCTGCCGGGTAAGTTATCGGAGCAGGTCGCGGCAATGGATGCCGCCTCTCCGCGCGTTGGGATGTCCCATACAGGCCTGATCGAAAAGGGCTCGGACGGCACGGATACTGAATTCCGGCCTGTGCCATCGCGAAATGTGTGGGCCGAAATCCTGCATAGAAACATCGTTCACTATGGCACGAGCAGCGTCATGATCCGCCGCGACGTGATCGATACGACCGGCGGCTTTGACCAGGGCCTGCCAGCGATCGAGGATTGGGACATGTGGATCCGCATCGCGCGCTTCTATGAGATATTGCCCCTGCCGCAGCCGCTGATGATCTACCACGACGAAGCCCCGGCCGACCTACCTGACGACGACAAGCGCTCACGCGATTTCGCGGCGAACATGGTTGCCCGGCGCATGCTGATCGATCGCTACGGAGACGAGCTGCTACGCGCCGGTACGCTTCATCGCACGCATCTGGACAACGCACGTCGCCACCTTGAGATGAAGGGCGGGCACCAGAAAGATGCCATCGTGCATTTGCTCAAGGCAATCCGTCGCAAGCCTGCGTCTCCACGCCTTTATGCCTGGCTTGCCTTCTCCGGTCTGCCACCGAGCATACGGCAGAAGGTATTCCCCACCCTTGCCCGGCTGCGGACTCGGCTTCCCGAAAGTCTTTGGGCTGACAGGTAGATAGACGAAAGACCGATCCGCGACCGCGAGAACTCCGCTTCTGCATAGCGGATATTCGAGGGCCGCCAGCACTTGCCTGCACCCCGACATATTTCCCTTTATTGATCCCGCGTTCGCCGTCCTTGGCTACTTCTCAACCGGTCAACGGGTAATGTTCTGTGTGTTGAGACGCGATCTTGGCGCTTGGCAGGCCTATGTGCGCACAAATGCAGACGGCACGTATCGGAGCATCGCAGATGTTTGTCGGCGACGCTCTGACACCGCCAGACTAAAAGAATGCCGAAGCAGGGAATGCCAACAGTTGTTCTGTTCGTACGGGACGTCGTTCGATCCATCCCTAGTTTTGGGCACTCGAGTCCTTTCATGTCGTCTGGCGAGATCGGTGTGCTTACCCTGCCGCAGCCGCCTTCTCCGGCCATTTCGCGAAGGTGATTTCGCCCCGGCGCCAGAGACATCACGCTTTGTTCTGGAAAAACAGGCAGATAACACACGGAGCTTGGTCGAAGCATTCGGCAGAGCTATGGCCGAAATAGGCTCTCTCGTAGCGTCTAGCTGATGTTCGCTCACTTCGCAGAGTTTCATTTGGATCGTTTGAAAGTGATGTAAGATGATCCTACCGAGTCGCGCTATGGTTGAGTATCAGTAACGAGTTCCCACTCCTAGAGTTGTGAGGTCTCGAAATGATCAACCTTACCGAACGTGCGAAAATTCTCGCAACTGCCGCTTTGCGCGCAAAACCTGACTTTCTGATCATCGGAGCACAGAAAGCCGGAACGACATCGCTGCACAGTTATCTGGCGCACCACCCCAAGCTAAGACCGGCCGCCGGGCGGAAGGAGCTGCATTACTTCAACTTCTACTATGATCGCAGCAATCTGGCCTGGTATCTGTCGCACTTTCCTTACAAGTTCCGCCGCGACGGTGCGCTGTTGTTCGAAGCAACGCCTGACTACCTAATGCACGACGTGGTGCCGACGCGGATCAGGCGGGATCTGGGCCCGGTCCGTATGATCGCAGTGCTCCGAGAGCCGGTCGAGAGAGCATACTCTGCGTGGCGCATGTGGCATCACTTTGCGGAAAGCAAACCCGACCTGGCGTTCAAGGCGGACAGCCGAAGCTTCGCTTGTGCAATCAACGATGAACTGTCTTCTGACACCTATCAGCAGGAAAAGCACTTCCACTACGTCCGGGCAGGCCACTATGCAGAACAGCTGGAGGCCTATCATCAGCAGTTCTGCAGGTCCGACATCCTGGTCGTGAACTACACCGAGATGAGCCGCGACTTGGGCGGTTTCCTGCAACGCATCTGCCGCTTTCTAGGCGTTGATGGTTTTACCGATGCAGCGGTCGCCGACATGGGAAAACAACGTCACTGGGTGACACCGAAGGTCGAGATGACGGACGACACGAAAGAGGCCTTGGATTGTTTGCGAAGCCACTATGCGCCCCACAACGCACGTCTGTTCGATCTACTGGGGGAACGCTGGGACTGGTAGAGACCTAAGTTCGCTCCCGACCGGTCACGCGGTGGATCAGCCTCTTCGCGGGGCCCATCAGTTCCCGCTCCGGTCCGGCAGGACGACCTGCGGCAAGCCAGAGAAGAAGAACGGCGGTCGGATAGGTCACGACACCCGCCGCAATCATGGCTGCAGCCTTCAGGGCCTGAAGCCCCATGTCGCCATCGCCCATCTGCACCCCAACCAGATAGACAACCGTCGCCATGATCGCGGCCCCGGCAAGCGAACGCCAGTTGATCCGGATCTGCTCTGTAACGCTCAGATCCAGGATCTGCCGCACCAAATACAGATTCACGCCAATACTAATGATCGCCGCAATCGAACGGCCTATCAATAGGCCGACGAAACCGCCTGCCAGCAGACCGAGCAACGTAAGCGGCACGCGAATACACAGGTTAATAAGGCTGCGGTTGAACAGAACCTTCGAACGCCCCGTCCCCATCGCGAGCGGTTGCACCATTCTGGCGATGGTTTGTATCGCAAAGATACTGGCCAGGAATTGAATCACCAGGGCGGCTTGCTGCCATTGCTCCCCCAACGCCAAAAGAACCAACGGTTCAGCCGCAACGGCAAGCCCCACCCCAAGGGGAAGTGCCAACAGCGTAAGGAGCGATTGCGCCCGTTGATACGCGCGGGTGAGACGTTCCTTGTCGTCGGCGAGCTTGGCGAAGCCGGGAAAGACCGCCTGTGAAATGGGCTGCGTCGCCTCACGCGTCGGCAGGTTTGCTAGCCGATCCCCGACGGAGTAGTAGCCAAGCAGAGTATTTCCCAAAAAGTAGCCAAGAGCCAACTGGTCGAAACGGTAATTGATGGTATTGACCGCCTGCCCCAAGCCAACCCAGATTGAAAATGACATCAAGTCGCGCCACTTCGATGTATCCCATCGGGGCCTGTACGGCTGGATGACGTAGGACAGCACCAGCGAGGTCGCCTGTCCCGCGATAATGCCAAGGATCAGGGCCCAGTAGCTTTGCCAGATCAACGCTACGACCACCGCGACGATGAAAGCGGCCAACTTGTCGGCCGAACGCGTCGCAAAATCCTGCCAGAAGACCAGATCGCGTGACATCTTCGCCAGTCGTGGATTGATCGCCCCGATCACCAGGGTGGAAAGCCCCAAGGCGATGAAGATTTCGAACAAGCGCGGATCGCCGTACAAAGCGGCTGCAGGAATACCCGCAATCACCAGCACAACGGCGACGCAGGCCGCGCGCAGGAAATTGAGCGTGAAGGCAGTGTTGTAATGGGTATCAGTCGGGTTCTTGTGCTGGACCAACGCTTGGGCAAGCGACAATTCCGTCATGGACGTGACGATCGCAGAGATCGATAGAGCGATAGCCACAAGGCCGAAGTCTTCGGGGACGAGCAACCGGGCAAGCAACAACGTGTTCGCAAATCCGATCAGGCTGATCACAACCCGTGATGCCGCGATCCACGTCGCACCGCGCGCCAGTTGTCCACTTATTCCTAGAATATTCTTGCCCGCCGTCTTTACCGAGAAACCGATTGCGACAGTCTCTTGCCGTGCCTTGAGAAGTAGCGTGTTCTTCTTGATTGGCCGCTACGAGTCTAGCGAAATTTTCCGCAAAGATGCGACACAACTTATACGTGATGATTGAAAAGACGCACCGGAGAGGGCGCACACCACTCCTGGCAAATCAAAAGTATTTTTCGATTGTTTGTCGCTCAGCCGCACGTGTTATCCACAGTAGATGGACCTACTTCGCCTTCTGCGCGTTTTACAAAATAACCCTGTACAAATTTTCATCTAGTATGCGGGAGCTATCATGATGATATCACGCGAAGTGCCGATCGTAACCACGCCTCAAATTGGTGCTGTTCTTCTGGCGGGTGCCGGAGTTGCGCTTTCGGTCTGCGGTGTTGTTGTGGCGCTGAATGGTGTCTCGATAGCAGTATATTTTCGAGACCCCGCGGCCAGCTTCGGTTTTACGCCGCTCGCCGGGATGATATCGCACCTTGGCGTCTTCGCGCTGGCGGGCTCGGGTGTTATTTGCATCTTCGCTTCGAACTTCAGCGCATCGGCGCGAGGCCTGCTGAGAGCCGCGGGGACCTTTAGTCTGTTGATTGCCGTCGACGATTTCTTCATGCTGCACGAGGATATCCTGCCGCGCCTTGGCGTATCTGAACTGGTCACCTACGCGATTTATGGCGGTTTTGCGGGTCTGATTGGCGTAGCATTCCGAACAAAGTTGCTCGGCAGTGCTCATTTCGGGCTTCACATTGCCATCGCGTTCCTTGCAGCCTCTGTCGTTTACGACATGGTCGCCGAGTTTTCTCAGACGCAGGCGGTGATAGAGGATTCCTTGAAGTTCATCGGGCTTGTGATGTGGTCAGCGTATTGGATCAAGCGCGCGAGCCTCGAGATCGAATCGTCCCGCCAAACGGAGTTTGGCCATATGCACGCACACGAATTGAGTTAGGGTCTTCTACGCATAGTTTGCCCATGAGACCTTCGACGAACAAGCAAGGATGCCTCTATGTCGATCCGCACGGCCACAGCTCTTATAACCACTGCTTTTCTTGTTTGTCCGTTGGCGTCTTCGGCGCAAGAGGCCTTCTTCGACGACTTCGAAACACTGGACCGGGATCGCTGGTTCATCTCTGATGGCTGGACGAACGGCCCGCACCAGAACTGCTTGTGGAGCAAAGATCAGGTGTCGGTGTCTGACGGTCGGTTGAACCTGTCGTTGACCGCTTCCGCACCAGACGAGTGGGGAATGGAACGCGGGGCTGAAGAGGGTAAGAGTGCTGAGCAGAATGCGCAGAAAACCTCCGATGGTCCCGGTCTGCGGTGTGCCGAGATTCAAACCAACAAGCGGCATGATTTCGGAACGTTCGAAGTACGCATGAAGGTGCCCTATGCCGAAGGGATGAATGCCAACATGTTCACCTTCATTGGCGCACCGCAGGATAAACCACACAACGAGATCGACTTCGAATTTCTCGCCCGCGACGAGCCTGTTCTCCAAACGAATTTCCACACCGCAGAAAGCAGCACCAACGAAGAGCTGCATCCGATGCAAAACGATCAGACCTTCCGCACTTACTCCTTCGTCTGGGAGCCTGACCGCATCCGCTGGTTCATCGATGGCGAATTGATACGCGAAGCAACCGCCAATACCCTACCCGACGCACGGCAAAAGCTATACCTCAGCCTGTGGTCCACTGATCAACTGACCGATTGGATGGGCACCTTCGACCCCGCCACGGCACCCCATTCGCTTGAAGTAGATTGGATCGCCTACACACCCGCAGGGCAAAATTGCGCCTTCTCGGAGTCGGTCCTCTGCAAGCAAGACGTGTCTGTAGAGTAGACCTGCGGCCCGCGAGCGGTCGACGCTAAGCCTGCCAAGCCTACATGCGGAGGTGTCCCTGAATACCGGCGTCTGACGGAGAATAGGCATGAGGCGATTACTGTATCTTTCTCATGATCTAGACGACGTTGCGATCTGGCGGCGCACCGCGATGTTGCGTCAGGCCGGCGTTACCGTCGACCTGGCAGGGTTCCGCCGCGGCGATGGTCCTTTGCCGGGGCCAGCGATCGTCTTGGGGCAGACAGCCAACGCAAGGATGGTATCGCGCGCGCGCTCCGTTCTCGGCCAGCGGCTTTCGATGCATCCTGACGTTCTGGCCCTGCCCCGCCCCGACGCTATCATGGCCCGCAATCTTGAGATGCTGGCGATCGCCGTACCGCTGCGTGCGCGACTTGCTGCAGGGCGACCTCTGCCGCTGACGTATGAAGTGCTCGACATCCATCGCCTGATGCTTGGCGAAGGGCTGGTCCGCCGCCGTCTGCGTACGATCGAGCGGTCGCTATGCCGTGACGTGGACCGGTTGCTTGTCTCTTCGCCCGCCTTCTTGCGCGAATACTTCCAGCCCCGAAACCAGTTCGACAGGCCGACGACCTTGGTTGAGAATAAGGTCTTCGGAGAAGTGCCGTCTCCGCCCCGGCGCCCGGACCGGACCGACACTCTCAGGATCGGCTGGTTCGGCATCCTGCGCTGCGCGGTGTCATTGCGGCTGCTGGACGAAGCGACGCGAGCCAACCCAGGCAAGATGTCAGTAACCCTGCGCGGTCGCCCTGCGCTGGACGAACTTCCCGATTTCCACGACCTCGTCGACGCCAACCCCGATCTGCAATTCGCCGGCCCCTACGTCTATCCCGACGACTTGGCCGAAATCTATGGTGGCGTGGATTTGGCTTGGCTTGTTGATCGCTACGACGCTGGACGAAACTCGGACTGGCTTTTGCCCAATCGCCTGTACGAAAGCGGTCTGAATGGAGTCCCCCCGATCGGGTTGGCCGGAACAGAGGTCGCGAACCGGATGCGCGCGCTTGGGATCGGCGTTACAGTGGATGCTGCCTCCACCGCGGCAGTCCAAAGTGCTCTGACGCGGATCACCCCAACGAAGTTGGCCGACCTGCGGCATGCGCAAGATGCGGTTCCGCGCAGTACATGGATCACGGAAGAGCAGGAATGCCGCGCGCTGGCCGAAGACATCTTCGAGACGGCCGCCCCTGCCCCCATCGCCGTGCCGGATAAATCCAACGGCTTGCTCGTCTGCATCCCGACACTGAATGAGGCTGCCCATATCGGCGATGTGATAGATTCCCTCGCCCCTGCTCTGACGCAATTAGCCGGTTCCGGCACGCCCGCGCGCCTTGTCATCGCCGACGGTGGGTCGAAGGATGCGACGCGGGAAGTTGCCCAAGAACGGGCCGCAGCGCATGATGATTTGGAATGTCATGTCATCGACAACCCCAAACGGCTGCAAAGCGCTGCGATCAATCTGGCTGTGGCGCAGCATGGCACGGGCATGGAATGGCTCCTACGGGTCGATGCCCATGCCGCCTACCCATCCGACTACGTGGAAAAACTACTGGACGAAGCCCGCGAGACCGGCGCCGATAGCGTTGTCGTCGCCATGCATGCTGTCGGAGAAGGCAATCTGCAAAGTATCATCGCCGCCGCGCAGAACTCCAAGCTGGGCAATGGTGGCGCTGCCCATCGTACAGGTGGCACGGGTCGCTGGGTAGATCACGGCCATCACGCCCTCATGCGCCTCAGTGCCTTCGCCAGCGTCGGTGGCTACGATGAGACGTTCTCTCACAACGAGGACGCCGAACTGGATATCCGCTTGGCACAGGCCGGGTATCGGATCTGGATGACGACGCGAACCGGGCTCGACTACCTACCGCGCAAAAGAATACGGCCCCTTTTGCGACAGTACTGGAACTTCGGCCGCGGTCGGGCACGAACGGTGCGCAAGCACCATCTGCGCCCGAAGGCCCGCCAGGGCATCGTTATTGCCGTCGCTCCCGCTGTCGCACTCCTTCTGTTGTCCCCGCTGCACCCGATTTTCCTGCTCCCCGCTTTTGCATGGGTCCTCGCCTGTCTGGCCGGGGGCGTGGCGCTGGCCCGGTCATCAGGCGACCCGAAGATGATCGCGGCTGGCCCCATCGCCGCCGCGATGCATTTGGCATGGTCTGCCGGGTTCTGGCGGCAGATCCTCCTTGGGTCGAGCCACCCCGTTCCGCGCCCCGATCCCGTCGACGGTCCGATCCCACCGGGGCCTGTGGCCGTTGGCATCTGCACTTTCCGCCGACCTGGACTGCAGGACACGCTGGATACGCTGGAACAGCAGACGCTGCCGGAAGATGTCCCCGTCACCTTAGTCGTCGCCGACAATGATGACACCCCAAGCGCGCGCGATCTGGTAGAGGCCTTCGCAGCAAAGTCCCGGCATACGGTCATCTACCTGCACGCCCCACGCGGCAATATCTCTATCGCGCGCAATGCGATCCTCGACTGCGCCGAGACTATGGACTTCCGCCGCCTAGCCTTCATCGACGACGATGAACTGGCTCCGCCGGATTGGCTAGGCGCCCTTCTGTCGCGGCTTGCCCGCAACGACGCCGAAGCTGTCGTTGGTCCAGTCTATGCCAGCTATGCCCCCGACGCGCCTGAATGGATGACCAAGCTTCGCATTCACGACACCCTGCCGGAATTGGATCAAAGCGGGCGCCCTATCGCCGGTCATAGCTGCAACATCGCAATGGATCTGCGCGCCCCGTCGATCAAAGGCCGGCGCTTTGATTTGGACCGGGGTCTCTCAGGCGGTGAAGACACCGCCTTTTTTGAGGCCGCTCGCCGCGATGGCGCGCGCCTAGGCTATGCGCCCAACGCTGCATTGAACGAGAACGTGCCGACTTCTCGGGCAAGTCTAGGCTGGCTGTTGCGGCGTCGCTTTCGCATGGGTCAAACGCATGGCAGTCTTCTGCGTAAACAAACCACTTGGGCGCAGCGACCCATCGCTGTTCTGCGTGCGCTGGCAAAACTGACCTATTGCGCGACGGGTGTGTTATTGACCGCGCCCGTAGAGGCGTCCCGCAATCGAACTCTTTTGCGCGGCTCACTACATGCCGGCACGATCACCGCTCTGCTGGGCGCAAGAACCGTGGAAATCTACGGAGATAAAAATGCAACTTCGCCAGGAGCCGACTCGTGACTAATATTGCTCAGACGAGTATCAGCTACTACTTAAGGGGTGTAACTACCCGAATTTGCCAGAAAGTCTTCTTTTCTCCCGACAAACGCCCAATCGATAGGCGTCTTTTGCCACAATTGTGGCGCAAGCCGACCCGACCATGTATGCCCGATCCTGGAGTGGCTGATGAAACTAGCGGTATTCTTGCTGACCCTCGTGGCGACAACGGGCGCAGCAATCGCTTTGGGCATCTATGCAGAGTTCGGCGCCTTGAAGACCACCGCATTTGCGATCTGCGTTTGGTTTGTTACTCAAATGGCGTACGTCGTCTTCGTAGGCATCTTGACCGCGACGTCTCGCGGCTTGTCAAAAGAGCCAGTTCCGAACGTCCGAGACATCTCAGTAAACGGACCGCCGACGCAAAAAGACTGACACCTGCTGCAACTAAAGCGGTCTGGAAGGCTGCCCGAGCATGACCGTCAGATCCAACGGCGTCTCCGTTCTGGTGGCCTCCTTCAATGCGGAAGCCACAATCCAAACGGCCATACGATCGGCCCTCCGCGATCCCGGAACATTGGAAGTTTTGGTGATCGACGACGCCTCTACAGACGCGACTGCCAAGCTCGTCGAGGAGGAGGCCCGTTCCGATGCGCGCGTGCGATTGTTCAGACAGTCCGCCAACGCCGGTCCCGGCGCCGCTCGCAATCGCGGGATAGACGAAGCACGAGGCTCGCACATTGCCGTGCTGGACTCGGACGACTTCTTCCTCCCGGATCGTCTGCACTTACTCGGCGACACCCACAAATGCGAGCTGATCGCAGATAACATCATTTTTACGAATCCTGAGCAAGTCGACACTGTGTGCTCTCGTGATTGGACATCCACCGCTCCCGATTTCACGCCCTGCGAGCTATCATCCTTCGTCACAGGAAACCTGAAGGATCAGGGGCCCGCACGGGGAGAGCTGGGCTTCCTGAAGCCCGTCATGTCGCTGACTTTCTTGAACACACATGGGCTGCGCTATGACGAAACGATGCGCCTGGGAGAGGACTACGATCTTTATGTGCGCATGATGTTGGCCGGAGGGCGCATGAAAACGACCCTACGGCCAGGCTACGGCGCCGTAGTGCGCTCCGGCTCGCTCTCCGCACAGCACAGCACGCACGATCTTGGACTATTCGCGGAAGCACTGGCACGGCACTTGGACGCCCCCGACATTCCCAAGCCAGCCCTCAAGCCGATGCGACAGCATCTACACGAAGTGCGCGCGAGATGGGCACACCGTCGATTCCTCGACCTCCGCCGCGAAATAGGAAATGCCGCAGCCATCCGCTACGCCGCACATCCCAGCCGATTCTCGGCAATTAGCGGCGGTATCGCTCGGGACAAGCTGGGCTTCACTGCGCACGCGGGCGCGGCCCTGCCCGAATGCGGCTACCGATTGCTGCTTGATCCCTCGACTGAAGATTGACCAAAAGGCGCAACCATTCGGCCTTGTTTTCCGCCATTATCCAAAAGTTGGGCTCTGTCCCAAGTGGCAACAAAACCCAAGGCGTCAACGCTTTCTGAACCAACTGCGATCAGATGTAGTGGCCCCTGAGCCGACCAAGTATTCAGCTTGCTGGCCAACACTCTGTGCTTGGCGGGTGCGTCTTCCGCAGAAACCGACAGCGGTTCGGTATGCATAAAGATTGCATCGGATGGAGCATCAATGAAATCCAAGGCCGATCGGGTTCCCAAAACCACCGTTCGCGCCCGCTCACCGTTGCCTGCGATTTCAATAGCACGCTTTCGCCGACGACGGTCCGAAACGCTTTCACACAGTGGCATAAAAAGCTGAGGGTGACGCATCAGCACCTTGGCAGCAACAAACCACGCCCGCGCCTTGATGGCACTGACCAGACGTTCGTATCGCAGGGCCCGCCGCAGTTCTTGCCCGCGCCTGTCGGCCGCCTTCGACACCTCCCTTACGTCCGCTTTTGCGATAAGATCATCGTTGCTCGCGATGATCGCAGCAAGAGCATCCTCCGAAAGACGATGCGACAGTGACGCCGTATGCCTACGATACAAATACAATGGCAATGGGAGAACATGCATTGGTGGACCGGCCAGTAGAAGTCTCAGGTAAAAATCGAAATCTTCTCCAACTGACAATCGCGTATCGTACCGCAGACCCTCGATCCTGGAGCGCGCGATAAGGGGCTTGAGATATCCCAACGAACCAATCCCCTGCGGTCCTATATCACTGCGTACAAGATCGGCCGCATTAACGGTTGTATTGCTGTCGATGCCGAGGCTTTGCAGGAGAGTCTCTTCGCCAGCATCCGCCGCACCGAAGGGAACAAGATCATCGGCAATCATGTCGGTCCCAGCCTCACCTGCGGCAGCCAACAACAGTTCTATCCGGCGGGGGTGTAGAACATCATCGGAATCGACGACGGCAATCCAATCGCCACGAGAGGCATCAAGTGCCGCGTTACGCGCAGACGCAACGCCGACGTTGCGGTCCCTCAAGATGACACGGATACGTTCATCGGTCGCTGCGAGCCGGGACAGGATCGCGACACTATCGTCGGTCGAAGCGTCATCGACAACAACCAACTCCAGGCGGCTATGGGTCTGCGCAAACACTGAGCAAACCGCTGCGGCTAGAAAAGGTCCGCCACAGTAGTTTGCCATGATGATCGAAACGAGCGGCGCACCGCCGTCGGAACCGCCGACCCAATCCGAGGTCACGACGTCTCCGAAGACCGCATCGCCGCAGGCAAGGTACGCGCCAAAATTATGACATCGGTCAGGTCATTGCGCTTGGTGACATACTTGCGGTCAAAGGCAACTCGGCGACCGTAACTTGTCGAATTGCGACCACTGACCTGCCACAGACCAGTAATGCCGGGGCGCGCACTCAAATAGTGACGCTGCGACCGACCGTAGCGCAGGAGCTCATCAGCCTTAACAGGACGCGGGCCCACCAAGCTCATCTCGCCTTTGACGACGTTGATAAGTTGCGGCAGCTCATCAAGACTAAGCTTGCGGAGTACGCCGCCTACACGAGTAACACGCGGATCGTCTTTGAGCTTTTGCGTCTCCTCCCACTCGATCCGTGCAAGAGGATTTCGCGCAAGGTGGTCGATAAGGATCTGGTCGCCGTTCGCGTCCATCGTACGAAATTTCATACAGGAGAACGGACGGTTGTTGTAGCCGACACGCGTGTGGCCATAGAGGGCACCGCCAGAGGAGGTGGCTGCGACAAGGGCCGCAAGGCCCAGCATGAGGGGCGCCAGAAGGATCAGCATTGTCACAGATACGGTGACATCTATCAGACGCTTAAAACCACCCCCAACAGGGGAAGGTACGTTTCCGTAGATCCTCCGGCCAGTCGATTTGCCTAACCCTATTATCCTATGCTCAGCTCGGTCTTCAACGGGCACGGCCCCTGAACTTAACAATCTTTTCATCGGTCGTTCCCACATTTCGTATTCTCGCCAAGCCTATCAGCCCAGACCGAATTTCATTTCCACCAAGCGCATCGCACTTTTCCATCGCCGCTCGTTCAGCTCTGTTCACTGACGACGGGACGGCCCCCTGTGCATGCGGATGCTTGCTCACAACGTAGACACGATTGCTGCACTTGCAAACGTCCCTAAATCTACACGCGACAATCCGCCGATATCGTAAGACGTTTACAGGCCTCTTAATAACTACGCAGACATTCACGTCCGAGTGGAGTCTCGCATTTTGTTTCTTACGTCCAACAACAAACGGACTCCTGTATTCGTTCCAACAAAAGGTTTATACGATACGGTATTCTATTGGATGCACATCAAATCACCTAAATAACTGATGATATTGTATTATTATACTCTGCCGGAAAATGTGCCGAAAAGATACGCAGATACGCGCGGATCGTGGTCAGGATGAGAACCCATTGCTCTTGGAATGACGAACTCCTGAGCTATCCCCGGCAAAGCACATATCTGACGCTGTTCGAAGCGCTTTTACTGGCTTCCAGACAAGGACTCACCATCCTCATTCATCATGCTGTCGAGAGAAGTATCGCTGCGCTGCAGCAATGTTGTGGAGGGTTCGAGAGAGATGGTCGGAAGGGTAACTTCAAGCACGTCGCCGCCGCGGATCGTGTCGGTTCGCCCAACCTGTATCACGCCGATATCCGGTCCAGCGCCGCGTGTGATCTCTAGCAGAGGTTCCGCATCACCAATAGCCGTCAACAAACCAGAACCTGTGTCGGACGCCTCGGAGTAAAGCGCGGCCTGTGTCTCCATCTGAACCCGAATACGCTTGATGGCCTCTGATTGGCTTTGGATACTCTCGACTAGGTTCCGGCGACGCGTGTTGATTAGGTCCAAGCGATCGCGCTGCGTCTCGTTCAAGCTCTGTTCGGCGTTCAGCCGGGCAGTTTCAAGCTCCAACCTGCGGACTTGCTGGTCGGCGACCTGGCGCTCTAAGTCGCTTCGCCGGCTGGACGTCGTCAAGCCACGTTCGGCAAGCTGGGTGATATTCGCCAACTCTTCGTCGACGATCTCTTGCTGGCGCTCACGCAGGTCGATCTGCTGCGCCAACCGTTCGATACGTTCTTCCAGAAGGGCTTCCAACTCGTCCAACTGCTCTAGGTTAGACTGCAGAGACTCGTCGCGAACACTCTTGATCTGCTTTTCCCGCTCAATCAGCTCTTGCCCGAAGGAGGTTCGGGTCAGCGATTCCGGCGGCTCTATGCTGCGATCATTCAGCTCTGCGCTTAGCCGCGCGAGTGTCGCAAGTCGGCCCGAAAGCTCAATCTCTAGGACGCGATAGGAACCAACGGCGTTCAACAGAGATCTGTCCCCACGCACCAGATCCGCGGCAGGGTTGTCTATTCCCTGCGCCAACGCAATGGCTTGCAGCACTGTCATACCAGGTTGGAACGGATGCTGCCCCGGCGCGCGCACATCGCCGATCACATAGACCGGCGGGTGACTGAGGATGGTGACGCTGACACGTATTTGGTCGCGAAGCCCCATGTTGCCTTCGATCCGGGATTCCACGATCTGAGCAAAACTTTCCGGTGAAAGGTCCGCGCTATCCAGCGTTCCGGCCATGGGTAGCGTTACAAGCCCCTCGGCCCCGATCGGGTAGGTTCCGCCAAGGTTCTCCCACTGCGTATAAGTCTCCTGAACGGCATCCCAACGCCCCACCCGAACTTCAATCGATTGTCCCGGTTCCAGCTGTACCGTGTTGGTGTCCTCTTGGGCGCCAACAGGAAGGGGTAGCACCCCGAGGCCTACAACCAGAGTGCGGAAACAGAAGACCCTAAGCATAAGTCTCACGTTCTTCGTAACTTCCAGGCGTCATGTACTTACGTGCCGTGCGCAGCTTTGCCCCTTCCAGAACGCTGGTTGCCAGGCGGGCTTTGCACTGCGGGTGATCGGATATCGCCTCGGACGCCAGAGCGGGACGAATGGCGCCCCATGGAATCCGAAGAATAGCCAGGTCGTACACAGAGGAGAGCGGACCGTACTCGACTGCGCCGCTCAGGGGTTCTGCCTCGATCAGAACGTAGTCAAAATTGGCGCGCAAATGATCGACGATGGCTTCGACGTCATAGGGTCGCCCATTCGGCTGATCTGTGGTCGCATAATCATCCAACAGACCATCCATCCCTGTCATGGTGTATCCGTTTCGGCCCGCGCCCGGCACTTTGGTAAGCTCTGCCTCTGACCGATCCACCAGAAGCACGCGCTCCATACCGCGCGCCAGACGCTCGGCCAATCGAGCCGGCAGTTGACTGTCATTGCTATCGAACGAGACCAACGGCACGAGCGACACGATCGTACCAGCCTCGTTCCCGCCCATCGTCTCACAACTGCGCGCAAGACGGTCTACCGTTCGTTGTGTCGTGCGCTCCGCCGCTTCGGACGACCCGTGCGACTGCACTGGGATCAGTCCCGCACAGTCCAGATCGAGCTGCCGCCGGATCTCTGATGCCGACCGTAGAGGCTTCGGCCTCAACTCGAGTGCGGCGGCGATCATGACGCCGATGAGACCGCCCAACAACAGGCCAGACATCAGCATCGATTTCTTCTGGGGGCTCGACGCGCCATCCGGCACCTCGGCCGGGGAGATCACCTTGACTGACGCGATGGGAAAACCCTGTTGTTGGGAAGTCACCTCGTATCGTTCGAGATAGTCGCGATAGATGCTCGCGTATGTATCGGCGATAGCCTCTAGCTGGCGCAGACGACCCCGCACGGCGACATTGGCGTCGCTGGTGTCTGTGGCAGCTTGCAAGTTCGAGCGGAGCGACTCTTCGCGACTACGGGCGACCTCATAGGCGATACGCGCACTTTCTGTGACTTGCTCCAATTCATTGCGAATGATGGATTGCAGTTCATCTATGCTCTGCCCCAATTCAACGGCCTGGGGGTGATCTTCCCCGAAGCGGTCGACCAGGCGGCGGTAGCGCATGCTGGCATCAAGGTATTCTCGGCGCAATTCTTCGACCAACGAATCCGATGCCCCGCCAGTATCAGGCACAGCGACAATGGGTTCGCCTGCATCGGCCCGATCCAACAACGATTGCAGGCTGTCCAATCGCGCCCGTGCCCCTGCCGTATCAGCGCCAGAGGCCACCAGTTCGCTGGCCAGTTCAGATTGCTGCTGTTCGGTCAGAAGATTGCCGCGGACCTCGACCAAGCCATTTTCGGCTCTGAACCGTTGTACCGCTGAGCCTGCTTCGAGGCTTTGCTTCTCCAGGGTAACAAGCCTTTCCTGCAACCAGTCGGCGGCATTGCCGGCCACCTGCCCGGCGACTTCCAGCTGGAAACGCTCATAAGTCTGTCCATAGGCACGAGCGATACGCGCACTGCGCACTGGGTCAAAACCACTATAACCTATCTCGATAACAAAGCTGCGCCGCACGCGGGATACCGAAAGATTCTGCCGTAGAATCGAAGCCGCACGATCGCGGGGGGTGACGTCTAGGTCTATGACGTCGGACGCATCATTTTCCTGGGTCGCATCGTCGGCCTGAGTGCTCCTCTCGTTTCGCTGGGGCTCTGGCGGAGACAGTAATTCAGCCAGTGGTTCGGTAAGATACGACACCAAACCCAAGACTTCCTCGGTAGCACCGACAGGAGGGTTCAGAAAATCTTCATCGGCATCGAGTCCCAATCGGTCGACAACATCGTACGCCAACGCCTTCGACTTGATGATTTCGACTTCGCTTTCGATAGAAGAGTCCGACAGAACCGCATTCGGCAAAGGGGAAACCTGGTTGAGTAAGTCTGCGCGTTCTTCATCCAGCAAGACCGTCTCGACTGCCGTGTAGCGCGGTACCGACCCCAGGATCGCGGCAATCGCAAGAACAGCTCCGATCAATGCACACACCCCCACAATCGGGGCCTGCCGCCGAGCGGCACGCATCAATCGGGAAAAGTCGATCTGAAAGTCGTCACGTCCCCCACCATCCGACGGCGTATTGGGCGGACGGCTGTGCGAGAAGACGCGTTCTTGAACGGGGTCCATCAAGTTTCCTTGTAGGTTGTGCCGCGCCCTGCACGACTTGGAGGTCTACAGGCCCGCATCATCGCGCTGCCGTTGTTTTTGAAAAAAGGCCAGAAAGATCGCTCGTTCCGGCCTGCGCGCCGCGCCAGCCTGCGGTCTTGGTTCGGATGTGGACGTGATCGAACAGGTGGACGATGACGAAACTGACCAAGAAAGATCCGGCGGTGTAGGCAGTGATGAAATCCACCTCTGCTCCGGATCGAACGAGGAAGAGAAGCGACAGACCAGAACAGATCATGACCGATCCAGTGCCCCTACGCTGGAGTATTGCCGTTATGGGCATGGCGACAAGCAGCACGCAAATTCCGCCCACGAGAATCAGGCCCAGAATACCAAGCGCCACATAGCTTTCGATCAGAAGGTTATGGAAGTGGAACCCCGTGCGTCCGGTGATGAAGAACTCTTCCCAAAGCTGTTCGGCCTCGGGACGTCCGTGGGTCCAGAAAGCATTGTATCCCAGTCCGAACGTCGGGTTCCGAGCCCCGATCTCGATGGCCTGGTTCCAAAGGTAGGTGCGTCCGGTCAGGGTGGAGTCCTTGCCGAATGCGGCGAGGACAGCGTCGAATACCCCTGCCCTGAACGCCGCCAGGGCGGCCCCCGCAGTCGCGCTCAATAGCAGGCAGATGGCAGAAAAACGCAGACCACGTTCCAATGCAAAGAGACCGCGCACCATGAAGATTGCAGCGAAGGCCGCCCCGGCCGACAAGAGCGATGTGGCCGAATCCGATTTCAGCAAAAGCCAAACGGCCATTCCCATCGCCCCGACGGCAAGCGGCCAGAGAACAAAATGCGTGCGGTAAATTGCCAAGAGGCCTAAGGCGAAAATCATCGTCAGGGTCGCAAAGTAGCCAAGCTGGTTCTTCGAAGCGAACGCGCCCTGAAACGCGTAGGAGCCATCGACGTAGTCGTATGAATAGCTTCCGTTCATGGCCGAGTAGACCAGAACAGCCAGTCCCCCCAGCGTCCCGCCCAGTGCAAGGTTCGGAACCGAAACCATCCGTGCCGCAACAATTCCACAGAATATCGTGGTCGCGTATTGGATGGCGCTCCGAAGTGTGACGGATGGAACGTCGCTCCACGCGGTGGACAGTAGGAACGCAACGGGCAGCAATGAAAGCACAAGGATCGGCGCAGGATTCCGAAGCAGGATGCGCGGCGCCAGCGCAACCGGCAGAAACCAGACCGCGTAGAAGGCCAAGATAGAGATTTGGCCCAGTCGGACAGAGTAGGCAAAGACGTAGAGTGACAGGGCAACTGCAGCGATCGCATAAATCGCGTTGCCGTCAGGGTCCGTCAACTTTCTTCGGTCAATGACCAAAACGATGCCTCCCTGATCAGGTCTCGCCGGAAGCCGAGGACAATTTTGCGCGGTTAAATCTGTTAGCGCGCGAGGTCACGGTTCAGGTCCAAGATAAATCGTTTGCCGTGAATTTCTCCGACCAAAGTGGCTACGGGTCTCCAATGTGCAGGACCCAGTTACCACTTATGAACGATCATTTCACCTTGTCACGGTGCCGCTGCCGCCGTCCTGAGGCTCAGGTTGTTCCGAAACCTTTGCGACCCACCGCGTCGTACGCGGTGAAGCCCGCGCGTTCCACGTCGACTGCGGCGTAGACGTTGCGCAGGTCGGCCATACGCGCCTGCCGCATCGAACTGGCGATCTGGCTCAGATCCAGGGCGCGGAACTCGTTCCATTCGGTCAGGATGACCAGCAGATCGGCGTCCTGCGCGGCGTCGTAGGCATCGGCGTGCCAGCTGACGCCCGGCAGCAGCTTCTCACCCTCATGTCGGCCTTGCGGATCGCAGACGCGCACCTCTGCCCCGCCGCCCACGAGCGCGGGTACGATGGTAAGGGACGGCGCGTCGCGCATGTCATCGGTGTTGGGCTTGAAAGTCACGCCCAGCACCGCCACACGCTTGCCGTTGAAACTGCCGTCGCACAGGTCGCGCAGCTTTTCGGTCATGCGGCGCTTCATCTCTTCGTTCACCTCGATCACCGCTTCGGTGATGCGCATGGGGGCCGCGTGTTCCTGCCCGATGCGGGCCAGAGCCTTGGTATCCTTTGGGAAGCAGGATCCGCCGTAGCCTGGCCCCGCATGCAGGAACTTGTTGCCGATGCGCCCGTCCAGACCCATGCCGCGGCTGACCTGCTTGATGTCGGCGCCGACGCGCTCGCACAGGGACGCGATCTCGTTGATGAAGGTGATCTTCGTCGCAAGAAAGGCGTTGGCGGCGTATTTGATCATCTCTGCCGATTCCAGATCGGTCACGACGATGGGAAACTCGCGCAGGAACAGCGGGCGATAGATTTCCGACATGACATCGCCGGCGCGGTCGGACTGCACGCCGACGACCACGCGGTCGGGGCGCATGAAGTCATCGATGGCGGCGCCTTCGCGCAGGAACTCGGGGTTCGAGGCGACCTCGAAATCCAGATCGGGGTTCGCCTGCGCCACGACCTCGGCCACCTTGCGGTTGGTGCCGACGGGAACGGTGGATTTCGTGACGATGACGACGCCCGGATCGGCGACGCGGGCGACTTCTTCTGCGGCGGCCATCACGTAGGTCAGATCGGCGTAGCCATCGCCGCGCCGTGTGGGCGTTCCAACGGCGATGAAAACGGCCTGCACACCGCTCAGCGCGGCGGCCAAGTCCGTCGTGAAGCCCAGCCGCCCGGCAGCGACGTTCTTCGCCATCAGGACGTCTAGACCCGGCTCGTAGATCGGCACTTCGCCGCCCTGCAACCGTTCGATCTTGCCGGCGTCCTTGTCGACGCAGATCACATCGTGGCCGAAATCCGAAAAGCACACACCCGAAACAAGGCCCACGTAGCCGGTGCCGATCATCGCGATTTTCATGAGTCGTACTCTCTTCCAAAGGTGCCCGTCAGAAGATGGGGGGCAAACATCAGGTGTCAATTCTGCACTGCAGAAAGTCTATCTGACCGACGTGCAAGTGAACACGGTGGGTATCCGCTGTGGTTGCATCAAGCACCACGCTCCTGACTTTTTCCATCCATCGCCTTCGTAGACTTGTGAAGACGCTGTGATTGCTTGGCTTCGACGCGCTCTTGTCGAACCTCCTCAGCGCACCGATGACCGCCAAATGATACGAGTAAAAAGGTTAGGTCTTCTGGGAAAAATCATTACGGAGAAACAAGCTAATTAGTTTCGCTCACTCCATGAAAGAGGAAGCTTATCTTTCTTCAACACGTTCAAGAAGTCTTTCGAAGCTCGGAGAAAGTATCTTCAACGCCTCGGCGATATCAGCGTCGGACATTTGCTTTGGTGGACCGGCCGGCGTGTTATTCACATCCACGACGTAAATCCGATTATCATTCACGTCGCGAAGCACGTCCAACTCCCCGTAGTCCAGTTGCAACTTTTCGGAAAACGCCAGCAACGCGCTGCGTTCGGTGGATGAGAAAACCTCCTCCGGGTCGCGGATCTTAGCGAATGTATTGTCTTTCAATCCTCCAGATTTGGGCCGCCTCTTTTCATAGACAATGGGAATCTCCTGTCCATAAATGACAGTCCGAAGATCCACAGCCTCTTCGTTGTCTGCAGTGTCGATGTGACGTTCGTAGACGCGGTCAGGCATTATATCGTCAGGCTTGATAGGTCCTTGCAGCACCCGGCCGTCAAACGTGTGATTGCCGTTTGGCTTCTCTACCATCAATCCTTCGAACAGAGTGGGCGAGATCGCCAGCTTATAGCCAAAGATCTCTTCAAAGACCTCTGCGACGCGCCGCTTTGATACATCTCCGCATCCACGATTCACGGTCGGCTTGGAAAGAGGAAGCTCGCAAGGCTGCAGTTGATATTGAAAATGGAAGGCGAGGTCATGAGGCTTTTCCGGATCCTTGACGATGCGGTATCCATTGACGGCGCAAAGCTTGTAGAGCGCCTGGTAGCGCGACGGCACGTCAGGATAGGTCAGAATTCGCCGGCGCGGGCAGAGCGCCAACCTCAACGCAATTGGGCCGGGACGCGCGAGATGAGCAATCTCCCAGCCGACTTCGACGGAATCTCGCATGTTCGTCCTTGCCGGCTCCGGAAGAATCAATGCAACTCGCTTCATCAATTTCAGTAGCAACATAGAATAACTTCTTTCGCTTTGACGAAAATCCTAGCTATCGAGAGCGCTTAGGGTCATTGCGCGATGCAAAAGATCCAAGACCTTTGGAGGTAATGGTTTCAATTGAACAATGTACGATACTTGTAAAAGCCGACTGCGCTGAACTGATTACTGATTACACGCACGGCATTGCCGATGCAACCGTCGGTACAGCATGGATATCGATCCCGGTTGTCATAATGCAGTCACGGTCGCGAATGGTTCATTATTTATCAACTGTTTTCGACGAGGTGAAGACGCTAGTGATTGGTCCACCGAGGACGTTGTGGACAACTAGGGTCACAACGGCTCAAGCGCATAAGCAAGTGAAAAGAGACTCAGATGTCGAACGCAAGCCTCACCCTTGTTGCAAATTCGACCGCAGCATCCACTGAGCCAGTATATGCTGAGTTTGCGGTCCTGAACAGTTGGAGCACATCCTATCAGGGGCGCTTCACCATAACGAACGAGTCCGCATTCGCAATCGACACCTGGTCGATCGTTGTCACGGGGTCACCTCTCAAAATCCGCGACAGTTGGGGAAGCTTCGATATCGAGGTTACCAAAATCGATGACGGTCTTTATCTTGTCGAAGGTAGTGGTAGGACGCTGCAGCCTGGAGAAAGCGCCTTTGTCACATATACCGGCAACGGATCCGCTCCCTCCGACGTGGCAATCGTGGCACCTTCACCGGCAATCGAAGATCCAGCGCCTGTTCCGGGGCCCGTGGTCGTTGATGCGGCTGCGAATGCAGAATTCTCGATCGCAGCCGTTTGGGATGGTGGTTTCAACGGCACGTTTGATATCAAGAACACTACCTCCGACACCATGGAACGATGGTCCCTGACGATAAGCTCCGACACTCTGGTGATCGATAGCGCCTGGGGTGTGCGCGTGACAGACCTCGGCAACGGGCTCTACCTTTTGGAAGGCAGCGGATATGCTGAGACCCTAGAGCCGGGCCAGGGTCTGTCGGTTGGCTTTACAGGCACCGGGACGCCCCCGGAAGACCTGACGATCCTTCCGTCTGAGCCGTACCTGGTCGATTGGCAGGAAAGCCCATTTGTTGGGGACGACTATGCCGAGGCCCTGAGCCTCTCTATGGACTTCTACTACGCCCAGTATTCTGGCGATCTGGCGGACGATCATCCTATCGAATGGCGCGGTGACAGCGGATTGCAGGACGGCGCCGATGTCGGGCGGGATCTGACGGGCGGACTTTACGATGCTGGTGATCACGTAAAGTTCGCGCTGCCTCAAGCGTACACCGCAACGGTCTTGGCCACAGGGGCGCTGGATTTCGAAGACGGTTACCGTGCGTCTGGAAGCTATAACCAAGTGGTCGAACATGTAGACTGGATTACCGAATATCTGCTCCGCTGCTATGATGACAACGGCACCGTGGATATATCTGACGACGTCTTCTACGCTCAGGTCGGCGATCCGATCGCCGACCATGCCTACTGGGGTGCGCCCGAGGACATGACCATGGACCGCCCCTCTTATGCTTTGACGGCCGAAATCCCCGGAACGGAAGTCACGGCCCAAGCCGCCGCCGCCTTGGCATCCGGCGGCTTGTTGATGAGCGCGGCAGGTGACCTGGATCGAGCCTCTTTACTGATCGAGAACGCAGAGAAACTTTTCACTTTCTCCATCGAGCATCAGGGAACCTACACGGATGCCATTCCCGGGGTAGACGAATTCTACGGATCGCTCAGCGGATATGAGGACGAGATTGCCTGGGCCGCATCGTGGCTCTTCGAGGCGACCGGAAACGACGACTATCTAGCGGTCGCCGAAGAATACTATCAGCCAAGCGCGACCTACTGGGCAATGACCTGGGACAATCAATCGATGGCGACCGCCCTTCGTCTTGCGGAGTTTACCGGCAAGCAGGAGTACTTGGACGATCTGGACCAGCACTTCGATCACTGGATCTACGCGGTCGATCGGCTTGAGGGAACCGATACGAACGGCGGTCTCGCCTGGATCGAAGAATGGGGATCGAACCGCTACGCGGCCAACACCGCGTTCCTCGCACTGCAGTATGCAGATCACTTGGAAACCTTAGGAGAGACCGAGCGGGCAAATCAATTGACCGACTTCGCGCGCGATCAGATTGACTACATCCTTGGCGATAACCCCGACGCATTCAGCTTCGTCGTCGGGTTCGGCGAAGACTTTGCACATCAACCGCACCACCGAGGTGCGTCGGGAACGGATCACGTCGGTATCGCTGGAGATAATCTTTATCAGTTGGACGGCGCCCTGGTTGGAGGGCCGGACCAGTTCGGCAATTATTCAGACGACCGTACAGACTATGTCGGAAACGAAGTGGCAATCGACTACAACGCCGGATTGTCAGGGGCCTTGGCGGGTCTGTACGAAGAAACGATGGACCTATTTGTGTTTTGAAGGGTCATCGGTTGCCACGAACCATTAGCCCTAAACACCAGCCCATAGAGCGGAACATGCCGGAGAATCTTCTTTATCATCCGCCTCCTTCGTCAGAGAACAGACCAACCTAAGATCGCGGACCTTTCAGGGAAGCAGTTCATACCTAGAGAGTAAGGAGCGCCTCACCACTCTCTTATTGCTGGCCTGTGCCGATATGTGTCGGGCGAGACATGTCGGAAGGGTCTTCGGCCTGAAGAAAATCCTGAATCTGCTGTTCGGGCAAAGCGCCTGCGCCGTTCAGAAGTCGGTGTGCATTGGTTGCCAAGGCAAGCCGCGCCTCGTGCAGAAACTTGTGATCCCGCTTCCAGGGGATCGCGGTCGAAACGGCGATTTCCGATCCTTCGGTCTCCCACTCTTTTGGCGATAGCTTGAAGACTACTCTCCCGATGACGACGCCGCGGCTTTCAAAGAAGGCCATCTGCTCGATCATGATGCCGAGCAGTTCTCCGGATTGAAAATTGATCGCTTCCAAAGTCTGCCTCCGGCCACGTCCTTAGGACTCGGAAGAGGATACAGGTTCACACTAGCTCTTCAACCATCGAGCTTCACGTTGGCGTCTGTCCCATTCTGCGTATGGCAACGCCGAGAGCCCGAGCTTGAAGCAAGGTCCTGATATCAAAGTACCGATCCGATTGCGGGACGTCGATAGGCCGTGGTCGATAATTTTCGCCGGTCGGGCACAAACCCCACCCTCACGGCTTTGCACGCGTAAAGAACTCGCTGGCCGCGTTCAGAATCACTGTCCCCTTCTCGGTAAAGGTGAATGCCAGCCAAGAAGCGGCACGAGAGCGCGACAGATCCACCTTGAAAAACGCCAGCTATGCATTCATGTTGTCTTCATTATGAAGACGCAGAGGACGCCATGGCTCAGCTGACGGTTCGAAATGTGGACGAGGATATTGCCGCAGCCCTCAAGGAACGGGCCCGCCGCGCCGGGCGTTCTGCCGAGGCAGAGCATCGGCGTATCCTTCAAGCCGCCCTGATTGAAACACCCGCGACGGACTTCTTCGACGAAGCGGCGCGGCGGCGTGTGCGTTTGCGGGAGGTGGACACCGGCACCCTTCTGTCCGACGACCGCAACCGATGACCCTGCCCGAGCGCATCGTCGTCGATGCCTCCGTCGCGCTGAAATGGATCATCGAAGAGGACGGCAGCGCGGAAGCCGCACGCCTGCGGTCGTGCAATATGGCCGCTCCGGCGCTTTTGCGAATCGAAACCGCGAATGTGCTGCGGACCCTTGCCGCCAAGGGTGCGATCGACAGCGCCAGCGCCGCAGACCTTTTCGCGCTGCTGCAGGACGCCCCCGTCACAATTGTCGATGCCGACGACGCGCTAGAGGCGCGCGCGCTGGAGCTTGCGGTGCGCCTTGGTCATCCGGTCTACGATTGCGTGTATCTGGCCTTGGCTGAACGGACAGACCGCACGCTGATCACGGCTGACAAGCGGTTCCTGCGCGCCTTGGCGGGGTCCGCACCTGTGGCGTCTGCCCTGAACCTGACCGATCTGCAACAAGACTGACCCCTACCCCGGCGGCAGCCGGTTGATGCGAAACAGCGCATCAAGGAAGGGAGAGCGTTCCAGATCCTCGAAATAGCGGTCGAAAAAGTGCTCGGCCGTGCTGCTGGTCGAGATTCGATCCGCGAAAACCGCGTATAGCGCCGCCACGAAAAGCGGGCGAAAGCCGTCGGTCCGATCCGTCACGATCAGCGCGTAGGGCTCGTAGCTGATGGGCGTCGGCGCATGATCGAACCCGCAGCTTTCGACGATACCGCGGTTCACAAGGTCCGACGCCGTTTCACGCACGATGTCCAGATCACCGAAATAGAACGCCAGCGTGCCCTTGCAGAAGGCCGTGATCCCTTCGACGTGCGAGGCCTGCGCCACCGGGCAGATGGATTGCCGATCCGTCACCGGAAGCGCGTTTTCGCGCAAAAGCCGGTTCAACAGCGCCTCGGCAGTCGTTCCCACCACGAACCCTGCTGTCAGGTAGTCGCGTGCGGCGGTATTGCCCTCGGGGCCCGGCTCTGGGTTCGTCAGCTTCGGCACGCAGTCCGTATCGTCGGGCGGCGCGGCCAACGGGGTGATCTTGGCATCGGCATTGCGCACCCAGACCCCGTTGGCGACGAACACGATGGGCGAGAACCGCAGCCGGTCGGGAAACGGACCCCGCGCGAAACTTTGCAGCCGTCCCAGCGAGATCGTGGTCGGGTCGCACAGCACATCATAGGCGTGGTCCCGCTCTTTCAGGAACCGCAACCGCTCGGTTGCATCCACCGGCACCAGCCGGAATGGAAAGCCCGCGCGGGTGACGGCCGCCGTGCAGAGATCCGCCAGAAAGCCACGAAAATCACCGGTCGTGGGATCTTGCCACGCAAATGGCCGTGTATCGACGCGCACTCCGATGCGAATGATCTTCTCTTCTGGCGCGTCGTGCTGCTCTGCGACACCGGGCAGCGCCAGAACCATCAGGAACGCAATGCAAAGCAGTCTCATGCCGGGGCCTCCTGTGTGTGCAGGATGTCGGGTTCCGCATCTCCATATTCGTGAACCAATGTCTCACGCACCATGCGCGCGGCACCGAACCCGATCAGCGCCGCAAGGGCACCGGCATCCAGAAGGTACGGCCAGGCCTCGGCCAAGGCGAAATCCCGCCCCGCAGCCGCCTGCGTTACAGACCGGATAAAAGCGCGGACCCCGACCGATACGGCGCACAACACACCCGCGACGACCAACGGAAACCAGCGGAACCAACGATCCGCCGCACCCTTGCTGCGCCATGCGTCGATCAGAAGAACCGTCAGGATGGACAGCGCCGTGCCGCGCATCGCCTTCGGACCGTCCAGCAGAAAGGCATAGTAGATCACCCCGTCCCACCGGTCGAAGACCGTGGCCCACCCGACGGCGGCAGCGGTGGCGTAGATATTGTAGCCGACATGACACAGTACCGCGACGGCACAGGCCATGGCGGCGACGCCGAGATGCTGAAACAGCCAGCGCGACCAATGCAGATCGAAGGCGTTGTGCCATGCCTCGTTCTGATATGCGGCCTGCTGGTAGCCAAGCGCCACCAAAAGCGGCAGGGCATAGCTGATGATCGAGCCGACAAGGTAGGCCAGCCCCAGGCGAATGGCGCTCTCACCCACGATAGAGACGCTGTCGCGCGCCGTCCGCACGGAATCCAGCCCGAAGAAAGCGCCGAACAGAAAGGCCAGCACCGCGATGGCAACGGTTGCCCGCAGCCAGACCTTTGCGGTCATTCCCTCTCGGTCGGCGTGGCGAGAGCCCGCGCCGACGAAGGCCGCCAGTCGCGACAGGGCATGGCGTTTCTGCACGGCGGCGTCGGACTGGTTCAGGCTGGGCGAAATCGCCTGCGGCGTGCTGTCGCCCGATACGATGCCGTGTTCGGCATAGAGCATGTAAAGCACGTTGATATCGATGGCGACCGTCGCGGCCTCTGTCGCGTGGCGCACCCAGGCACCGGAAACCGTGGCCTGCGTGCGTTCGGTCCCCTGCCCGTCCAACAGGATCAGCGCATCGAGGTCGGTCACCAGCTTGTCGATCTGCCGATCCAGATCCTGTTCGATATGCGCCAATGCCGCGCGCGCAGAGGGATTGCGTGTGGGCAGACGGTACTGAAGGAACCACGCCCGGAAGCTCAGGATCTTCAGCATGTCCTCGCGGAATGCATCGGGGTTTTCCAGCATGCCCGCGGCGTCTGCCATATAGGCGTCGATCCGGTCCCAGTCGGACTCTGGCACCAGCGCCGTGCCGGTCTCGCGCTTCAGATCAAGCGGCACGTTCCGCAGATACTGGCTGGAGCTGATCAGACGTGTTGGAATGCCAGCAAGCCTGTGCGCGGCGAAGCGGATTTTCTCTTCCACCCGCAGCAGGATCGGAATCGACGGCGCAAGGCCAACCATTGCCAGGCTGATCGTCAGCGGCACGACCGGACTCGACGGGCTGTGCAGGGGAACCTCGCCCAGATCGGACGACAGGGGTTGCCCACCGGACACGATCCCGTCCGGGGAATACCCGGTCACGGGCATCGGCGGCGGCGCATCGACGCCAGCGGTCGGCAGGAAATCGGCCCCCGCAACTGGCGTGATGTCGAAGGCCTCTCCAAACCCCGGCAACAACGGTGCGAGAAGCGAGCCATAGGCGCTGAGGATCAGGTAGATCAGCGTCAGGATACCGGCATAGAAGGCATAGGCCCGCCAGAAGGCCATGCGGTTGCGCATGTCCAGCGGCGTCAGCAATTGGATCAGGCGCGCCAGCTCACGCGATCTTTCAAAGGTCGGTCGGTTGAACTGATCACGCGCGAAGAAGAAGATGATGATCGCGCCGAACACCAGCGCGGCCAGGAACGGGTCTATCTGGGACATGGTGTCCCCCACTGTCTTGGGCCGTCAGGATCACTCGCATTCCTGAACGGCCGGATTGCAGGGCGGCTCTTGCGCCAGCGCGGGCGCTTGGCCGATGGCGGCGATCAGCAGGATCAATGTGGCAAGGGATTTCATGGCAGCATTCCTTCTGGTGGTTATACCGGCGAACCGGCGGTGGTGACGGTCGGGGATGGGGCAAGCGCTGTGACAGGCCAGCGCGAGCCGTCCATTCGCAGGAACGAGCGCGAGACCCACTTTTCGGAAATCGAGTCGGACTGGTTGCCGCCCAGGATCAGGATATCGCTGTTCGTGGCCTCGACACAGAAGCCGACGTGGCCTTTCCAACTTTCGGGATCCTCGCGCCACAGGCAGATCACCGCGCCGGGGCACGGCGCTATGGGGGCACCGAAGCGCGTCCAGCTGATCGAGGCATAGGGATTCGTCGGCAGCGCCTCGTCCGGCAGGGTCAGCGCAACGCAGGTCTGAACGAAGTCGGCGCACCACGGCTGCAATGCAGGATCGCCCACGGTGCCGCCATCGCTGGCAAGGAACGTCTTGAGGTCTTCGTTGTGCAGGCTTTCGTGCATCCCTTTCATACGACGCGCCTGATCCATCCACGGCATCGCATCGGGCAGGGCCGCATCGGCGAACGCAGCGCCTAGAAGGGCCCGCGCCGTGGCCGCATCCACCAACCCGGTGGGCGGCATCCCCATCGCCACCTGAAACGCCTTCAACGCGCCGATGGTCCGACGCCCGCGAATCCCGTCCACCGGCCCCGGATCGAAGCCCCTGTCGGCCAGTGCCTCTTGCATCGCAAAGGTTGTAACCGCGCCCCTCATACCGAAAACACCCGTTGCGCTTCGAACGCCGGCATCGTTTGGCCCACGCTCCAGAACCGTGGCGATTGCCAGGACGGCATCCGCGCGGCGCACCGGTCGCGGAACGCGCGGTAGCCGCCCTGATCACCACCCGCCGCCAACGTGCCAAGCATGGACGCGGTGAACAGCCCGTTGCCGAAGTCCTCCATCGCCTTCTGGTTCGACTGGCAGGCCGAGAGTTGCAGAACACTGGCCCGCACAGGGTAGGACAACTCGCGGTAGGGCGTCGAAAGCTCTGGCCCCAATACCGATGACGGCAGGTCGCGATAGAACCCTTCGTTCGCGCGGAACACCTGCGCGGCGACGGCCAGCGGCATCATCCGCGCCCTGCCCCGTGGCACAGTGTCGGCGGCGATCACATCGACGCCCGCGCGCAGCATCGAGCCGGAGTGACAGCAGTCGAACACCGCCAGCACGCGCACGCCCTCGTCGAAGTCCGACCAGATCTTGTAAAGCTCGTCATCGATCAGCTGCGCGTCGTACAGGCACAGCGTCTCGTCCAAAGTGTCCCCATCCGGACCTGTCGCTTCGTCGTGGTTGAAGTCCTTAATTTGCCCGCCGTGACCGGCATAGGTGAACATGAAGATGTCGCCCGCCTTCAGCCGTTTCGCCGCATCCGCGCAGGCGTCGATGATCGCGTCACGGGTGCCTGCGTCGTCCTTCAACACCGTCCGGTCGGCAAATCCACGGTCGGCGGCGACCGCCTCCATCGCCTCGGCATCGGCCACGCAGAAATCCAGCTGCACCAGGCCGTTACCGTAATGCGACCTGTCCACCGTGTTCAGTCCGACATGCAGCGACACGGAGGATGGCCCATCCGACCCCCGCGCCCTGCCCCGGTGCTGCCCGCCCGAGATCGAACGGATCGCGGCGGCGAATTGCCTGGCGACATCGCGGTAGCCCGGATCGGTCGGATGCAGCTCGTCGTGCCAGCGCCCGTTGCCGACCGTACCCCGCAGATCCAGAAACCGGACATGCCCGTGCCGCTGCGCCAGCGCGGCCATCGCGATGTTGAAGCGGTCCATCATCACCTTGGCGATACCGGCTTGCATGGCCGAATCCGCGATGCCCTGCGCGATCATCGGCTTGCCCAGCCACTTGCCGTTCGCGGGGATCGCGAAGTCGTAGCCGTGGCACAGGATACGCACTTTCGGGTAGCGCACGGCCACATCGCGAAAGATGCGGTCGAACTGCGCAACGGCGGTTGCAACAAGCTGGTCGAAGCTGGGCAGCAGGTAATCGGCCGGCCCCAGCGCCGAGTCGAACCGGCGCAGATGACGCGCCAACTGCCCGTCCGCAACCAGATCGTTGCCCCCACCCGACAGCAGCAGGATCGTGGCCCCCGTCTGCTCGATGGCCTTCCGGTACTCGGCCCGGCGCACCATGTTGGCCAATGTGTCGCCGCCCGCGCTAAGGGACATGACGGCGAAGTCCTCCATCAGAACGTCTATGGTGTCGTGCAGCAGGATCGGAAACTGGAACCAGCTGTCGCCCTCTTCGACGATGATCGGTCCGTCATACCCGTCCGACAGGCGGCGAAAGAACTTCGAACGCCGGTTCTGCCGTTCGATCCAGTTGGCCCCGTTCAACAGAAGCGCGGACCGTGAGGCGGCATCGTCGGTGTCCGGGATCTCGACCCGGTCGGGGTTCAGCGCGATCGCGGGCTGGAACGGCGCGGAACGCTCCGT